>NZ_JBSGXP010000092.1:0-34131 GCF_053610105.1 Kitasatospora sp. NPDC054939
GCCCCGGCCCGGGGCTCAGCCGGCGGCCAGCAGCTGCTCCAGGGCGAGGGCCGCGGCCGGGTGCCGGCCGAGCAGGGCGGCTCCCGCCGGTGCCGCGGACCGCCAGGGCTCCGTGCAGCCGAGCAGTTCGGCGAGCGCGTCGCAGCTCGCCGGGTGCGCGGCCAGCAGGGCGCTGCCCGCCGGGCCTGAGCGACGGGCCCCGGCCGCGGCCGGCGCGGGGGCGGCCAGCCACGGCGGTACCCAGGAGTCCAGCGCGTCCAGGCGGCCGGGGACGATCCGTCCGGCCTCGCGGATCAGCAGCGGGGCGAGCTCCGCGCCGTCGGTGCGCAGCGTGCCGATCAGGGTGGGCAGCCACGGCAGCAGCACCGGGTCGGGGAGCCGGGCGAAGGCGTTGGAGACCGCCTCGACGACGAAGTCGGTCAGCGCCGGCACCGGTTCCAGCGAGTGCAGCAGACCGCTGAGGTAGCGGGGGTAGGCGGGCAGCACGAGCGGGTTGCCGAGCAGGTCGTCGCAGCGGCTGCGCAGGTCGGCCCGGGTGAGCCGGCCGAGCTGCACCTGCGCCGCCCAGAGCAGTGCGGTCTTCGCCGGGTCGTCGGGGTGGGACTGCGCGACGGCCAGCTCCAGCTGGGTACGGTCGCAGCCGAGGGAGAGCGCCAGGCCCTCCATGCTGAACAGGAACCCGAGCATCGCCGCGACCTGGCGCACGGTCGCCGTCTCGTCGGCGAACGCCGTCGGCAGCAGGGTGCAGTAGTGCGCGTAGCCGGTCTTGGCGAACTCCTCGATCCAGGACGGCAGCTCGGGCTCGCTGGTGCGGTAGTGCGCGAGCAGCCGGCGGACCCTGCGGAGCACCTCGGGGGCGCTGTCGACGCTGCGCTCGGTGGCGAGCGCCTCCAGGGCCCGGGTGCCGAGTTCGTCGGCGAGCCGGCGGCTGCGCAGCAGCAGCGTGGCGTCCTCGACGGTGCGCAGGACGACGGCCGCGGTGGCCCGGGGGTCGTGGGCCTCGCGGCGCAGCCGCTGCTCCAGGACCTGTTCGAGGCTGACGCCCTCGTAGCCGAGCTCGATCAGCGCCCGCTGGTGGGTGCCGAGCGCGAGGTCCCAGGACTCCTGGATGGAGCGCTCGCCGAGGGTGCGTGCGCCCATGATCGGGCGGGCGGCGCCGGCCGGGAGCAGGTGGCGCAGCATCCACAGCACGTCGCTGCACTGCTCCAGCTCGGGCCGGGAGGCGATGTCCAGCAGGGCCCGTTTGACACCCCGCTTCTCCAGGTCGAGGCCGAGCGGGGCGAGCCGGTCGTGCACGTCGCGGGCGAGCGGCGGCAGGGACTCGTAGCCGACCTGGCCGATCCGGTCGCCGCCCATCAGGCTCTCGACGAGGCGGCGGACGTCGCGCCGGCCGGGCACGGTGTCCTTCTCGATGCAGGTGACGGCCGCGTCCTGGAAGTCGTACGGCGTGGGCTTGGCCCGGTCGCGCATCCCGGCGAGCAGGATGGACGTCTCGAACACGGCGATGGCGTCGGCGGTGGAGGCCAGGTAGCCGTGGCGGCGGGCGGAGCGCACGATCTCCACCGACCAGCCGAGCAGTTCGGCCTCGTCAAGGCGGTCGAGGACGGGCGGCTGCTGCAGGAAGCCGGAGAGCCGGTCTCCGCCGGCCGCCGGCTCCTGCCGGTCGGGCGCGGGGGCGGCGGCCTTCTTCGCCGCGGACCTCCCCGTCGCGGTCTTCTTCGCCGCGGTCTTCTTGGCGCCGACCTGGCCGGCCAGCCGGTAGGGCTGGACGCCGGTGCGCTTGAGGTTCTTGGCCCAGACCGTTGCGGCGATCGACACCGAGCCCGCGGCCAGGCCGAACTGCGCCTCGATCGCGGCATGGCTGGAGGGGATCAGGCCGTACCGCCAGGTGGTGCCGGTGCGCGGGCCGACGGTGTAGGTGTCGGCACCGTGGACGCCGAACTCCGCGACCCGGCTGGCCGCGTGGAAGGCGCCGCAGACGTAGAGGCAGTCCGCGGGGTCGGTGCCGGTGGCGGCCAGGTGATCGCGCATCCTGGTCCACATGTAGCGCTCGCGGTCCTCGTCCACCGTGACCCGGTGCGGGTCGCCGGGCGCCAGCCGCCGGAAGAGGCTGCCGATCAGCAGCATGACCTGCCGGTAGGTGTCGTGGTCGGCGTCGCCGAGCGGCGTCTCGACGTACTGGTGCCACCACTCCGACCAGTGCCGCACCCGGCCGTGGCGCAGCAGGTGCTCTTCCAGTTCGGCGAAGCGCGGGCGCAGGTCGCCGATCTCGACGCCGACCGCGTCGCCGTGCAGCGCGGCCTCCTCGGCGGCGGGCGGCGCGTCCGGGTCGGCGGGGTCGGCGGCGGGGGTGTCGCGCGGCTGCCACTGGAAGACGTGGTCCGAGGAGCGGTCGACCAGGACGAGTTCGACCCCCGGGGTCTCCAGGGCGTACGCGATGGCCTGGTACTCGGCGGACGCCTCGGTGACGGGGGCGACGACCGACAGCGGGGCCCAGTCCGCGGGGAAGCCGTCGATCTCGCTGGCGAACGCCTGGACGGCCACCGGGAGCCGGCAGTTGCGCAGCTCGGTGAGCAGCGGCTGCATGTCCTCGCAGAGCTCCAGGTACACCACCCTGGGCTGCTTCTCGCGCAGCCGGCGGGCCATCGCGGTCGCCGAGGCGGGCGAGTGGTGGCAGACCGGGAAGATCTCCAGCGGCTCGCGGACGGCGCGGTCGACGTCGTCGACCAGGCCGAGCAGGATGCCCTCCAGGGCGTCCGGGCCGCCGGCGAACCGGGCGGCGGCCTCCTGGAGCTGGGTGCGCAGGGAGCCGAAGGCCCCGTCGGGCCGGGCGGCGCCGGCCCGTTCCGGCGCCGCGGCGGGCTGGACGGCGCTCATGCGAGGGTGGCGATCGTGTCGCGGCCGCCGTCGAGGAACTCGGGCCAGTCGCCGCCCTCCTCCTTGCTGCGCGGCTCGACGACGCCGTGCAGGTACTTGTTGAGGATGGCGAGGTCCTCCGGGTCGCGGCGGGCGAGCGAGCCGACCAGCGAGGAGGCGAGGGTGCGGGCGGTGAGGGTGCGCTCGCCGAAGAAGTTGCCGTGCAGGATCGCGTCCTCCAGGACGCCGATCTGCTCGGCGGTGGAGAGGGCGGACTCCAGCTTCTCGTCGTCGCTGCCGGCCGCGGCGGAGGAGGCCCGCAGGTCGGCGAAGGACTGCAGCAGCACGTCCAGCAGGGTGGGCGGGACGTCCAGGTCGATGGCGTGCCGGCGGAGCAGCTCCCCGGTGCGGAAGCGGACGATCTCCGCCTCGCTCTTCCGGTCGGTGACGACCGGGATGCGGACGAAGTTGAACCGGCGCTTCAGGGCGGAGGAGAGGTCGTTGACGCCGCGGTCGCGGCTGTTGGCGGTGGCGATGACCGAGAAGCCGGGCTTGGCGAACACGATGCCGTCGGAGTCGAGTTCGGGCACCGAGATGTACTTCTCGGAGAGGATCGAGATCAGCGCGTCCTGGACGTCGCTGGTGGAGCGGGTCAGCTCCTCGAAGCGGCCGATGGCGCCGGACTCCATCGCGGTCATGATCGGCGACGGGATCATGGACTCCCGGGACTGGCCCTTGGCGATCACCATGGACACGTTCCACGCGTACTTGATGTGGTCCTCGGTGGTGCCCGCGGTGCCCTGGACGACCAGGGTGGAGTTGCGGCTGATCGCGGCGGCCAGCAACTCGGCCAGCCAGCTCTTGCCGGTGCCGGGGTCGCCGATGAGCAGCAGGCCGCGGTCGGAGGCCAGGGTGACGATGGCGCGCTCGACGATCGAGCGGTCGCCGAACCACTTCTGCCGGACCTCCCGGTCGAGGCCGTCGGCGCGCTCCGAGCCGAGGACGAACAGCCGGATCATCTTCGGCGACAGGCGCCAGGTGAAGGGCTTGGGGCTGTCGTCGATCGACTCCAGCCAGTCGAGCTCCTCGGCGTACTTGATCTCGGCGGGGGCGCGGAGCAGGTCGGACATCGGGTCGCCTTTCTGGGCGGGTGCGGGTGCGGAGGTGTCGGGGCGGGGCGGCGCCGGGCGCCGGCTCCCGCGGTCAGGTGAGGAAGTTCTTGAGCTCGTGGACGAGCTTGCGGATGTGGCCGGAGATCACCGGGGTGCCCTGGTCCTTGAAGCGTTCGCGGAACCACGGGTTGACGCTGCCGCGGCCGGCGCTGGTGACCGAGCCGACCGGGATGAACTTCGCCCCGGAGCGGTGCACGGCGGCCATCTGTGCGAACAGCTCCTCGCTGCGCCACTCGTAGAAGTCGGAGATCCACACCACCACGGTGTTGCCGGGTTCGGCGATCTTCGGCTGGGCGAGGGCCATCGCGACGGTGCCGTCGGTGCCGCCGCCGAGGTTGGTGCGCAGCAGCGTCTCGAAGGGGTCCTGCACCCACGGCGTGAGGTCGACCGCCCGGGTGTCGTACGCGATCAGGTGGACGTCCACCTTGGGCAGGCCGGCGAAGATCGAGGCCAGGATGGTGCAGTTGACCATGGAGTCGACCATCGAGCCGGACTGGTCGACGACCACGATCAGGCGCTGCGGAGTGGTCTTGCGGACGGTGTGCCGGTAGTAGAGGCGGTCGACGTAGAGCCGCTCCTCCTCCGGGCTCCAGTTGGTGAGGTTCTTCCAGATGGTGCGGTCGAGGTCGAGGTTGCGGAAGACCCGCTTGGGCGGGACGGAGCGGTCGAGCTGACCGACCGTCGCCTTCTCGACCTGGGTGCGCAGCACCTCGGCGACCTCGTCGACGAAGCGCCGGATGAGGGCCTTGGCGTTGGCGAGCGCGACGCCGGAGAGGTTGTTCTTGTCCCGCAGCAGCTGTTCGATCAGCGACATGCTGGGGGTGAGCCGGGCGGCGAGCTGCGGGTCGGCCAGGACTTCGCGCAGGTGCATGCGCTTGACCAGGTCGGCTTCGAGGTTCGCCAGGTCGGGCCCGATCTGCGGGAGCAGGGCGGACAGGTCGGGGTTGCCGCGGTGCCCGCCGGGGCCGGTGCCGGCAGTGGGGCGCGCGCCGGGGCGGCCGGAGCGCAGTTCGCCGGGGCGGCAGCCGAGGGCGCGCTCCAGCCAGCCGGCGTCGGCCTGCCACCGGGAGAGCTGCTCGGCGGAGACGGTGCCGGTGCCGGTGGCGTAGGTGTTGAGCAGGACCTTGGCGGCCAGGGCGGCGCGGCGGACCTCGGCGGAGCGGTCGCGGGCGCCGTCCGGCTCGGGCTCGGGTGCCATCAGGCCGTCGAACTCGGCGGCCAGTTCCGGGTGGCGCTGGACGATCGAGTCGATGGAGGTCTGCGGGTCCAGCAGGCCGGCGGGCAGGCCGATGTCCTCGACGACGGCCAGGCTCGCGGACTCCAGGGCGGGCTGCTCCTCGGGGTCGAAGAGGCGGGCGAGGAGGCGCCAGTAGAGGGCCTGCCGGCGGTTGGCGTCGGCGTCCGGGCCGTGGACGGCCGGGGGCGTGGCGTCGGCGGCCGGTGCGGCGGGGTCTGCGGCCGGTGCGGTGGGGTCTGCGGCCGGTGCGGTGGGGTCGGCGGGGTGGGTCATGTCCGCAGCAGCTTCCCGGCGCGCTCGCGCAGCACCTGGACGGCGTCGGTGGCGGCCTTCTCGCCCTTGGCGCCGACCTTGTCGTCGGTGCCGCCGGCCCAGGCCCCGGCGTGCAGGGCGACGGTGCGGCGCTTGACGGTGGCCTCCACGGCGAGCGGCTGGAGGCTGAACGCGCCGGCGTCCCAGCGCAGCAGGCCGATGCAGGCGGTGGAGGCGGCGACGGCCTCCGGGGTGAGCGGCCCGGCCGCGGGGATGCGGTCGGTGTCGACGGTGATCCGGTGCCCGGCGAGGGTGAGGGCGAGCACGCCGTCCTCGGTCTCCACGGCGTAGCCCTCCAGGAGGACGGGCTCCGCGATGCGCACCGGGTGCCGTTCCAGGGCGGGGACGGCCGGTGCGGTGGCGCCGGCCAGGGCGACCCGCGCGGTGGCGAAGGGGTCTGCCGGCGCGCCGGGGCGGGCGTGCGCCTCGTCCCAGAGCAGGTCGCCGCCGACGGTGACCGGCATGTCCGCCAGGTCCATCGAGCGGCCCTCGCCGGCGGCGGCCAGCAGCGACAGGTGCGGGCGCAGCAGCTGCCAGACGCCCGCGCCGAGCACGGTGTCGGGCTTGGGCACCGAGACGGAGGCGCGCACCAGGCGGGGCGCGCTGCCGTCGGCGGGTTCGAGGACGGCGTGCACCTGGGCCTGGGCGGCGGTGGCGTGCTCGTGCAGGTCGACGCCGAGCGGCAGCAGCCGTCCGGTGGCGGTGCCGACGGGGGCGGGGGCGAGGGCGCCGGGCCGGGTGAGCAGCACCGCGCGGGACCACAGGTCGGCCCAGCGGCGTAGCGGGATGCGCTCCAGCGCGGTGCCGGGGCAGCAGGCGGCGAGTTCGGCGGCGAAGCCGTCCAGGAGGGCGGCGAGGCGGCGCAGCGGCGGTTCGGGGAGCAGCGCGGAGACGATCGGGGCGGCGGCGCCGACCAGGTCGTGGTCGATGCCCTGCCAGCCGGCGCGGGCCAGGTCGGCGAGCCAGGCGCGGGCGGCGGCGAGCACGTTGGCCGCGCCGGCCGCCTCGGCGGGGGCGCCGGCGGTCTCCTCGGCACGGGTGCGGCCGGCGGCCTCCTGGATGCGCTCGGTGAGCGCGTCGTGGACGGCGCCGAGCAGGGCGGCGCGGGCGGCGGCGAGGGCCAGGAGGTCGTCCTCCACGGCCGTGCCGGCTGCCGCCCGGTCGGCCGCGTCGGCGACGCGCGCGGCCAGCGGGGAGCCGGCGACGGCGTCGGCGAGGGCTTCGAGGCCGGCCGCCTGGGCGGGCTGGGGCCGCACCAGGCCGCCGACGAGGGCGCGGTCGAAGGCGTCGACGGCGGCGAGGGCCTCGTCGAGGCCGGCTATCGGGTCGGTGAGCAGGTCGGTGCGCATCACGCCACCGCCCTGGTGGGCGGGAACCACTGGAGGTCGGGCAGCGGGTCGGTGGTGGGGGCGAGCTCCAGGTAGGCGAGGTGGCGCAGGAAGCGGCTGAAGACGCCCGCGGCGGCCGAGGCGTCGGCCTTGGCGGGGCGGGTGGCGGCCATGGTGCGGGTGAGCTCGGCGGCGGCGGGCCCGGGGGTCGCGGTGTCGACCCGCAGGTAGCGGGCGACCCGCTCGGCGCCGTACTGCAGGACGGCCTCGTCGACGAGCGAGGCGAGGTGCTTGCAGAAGCCGCCGTGCGCGCCGCCGCAGGGCCGGTTGTTGTTGGTGCTGCAGGCGAAGGCGTACGTGCCGGCGGCGATCGACGAGACGTAGACGCGGCCGATGTCCGAACCGCTGGACACGACGCCCTGCAGGCGTCCGTCGGCCAGTTCGACGAAGGGAACCTTGGCGAGCTTGCGCGGCCTCGCGGGTGGGATCACCCGGGCCGTGCTCGCCTGTTCCCAGGCAGGCAGGGACACACCTTCTCCAATGGTCATGGGGGGCTTCGTGCCGGAGCGGTGCTCCGGCCATGGGGAAGAACCTACTGGTGATCACTGACAGCGGGCGGCCGGCCGGGGCCGTCCCGAATTGCTTGACATCCTCAATTGTTCAGGTCTACCGTCTTTCATATTGCTTGAGGACCTCAACCATCGAGCATGTGAAAACTTCTCGTTCAGGAGCGCGACCATGAAGGCCATCACCTACCGCAGCTACGGCGGACCGGACGTCCTCGCCTACGGGGACGTGCCCGACCCCAAGCTCGGCCCCGACTCCGTCCTGGTCCGAGTCGCGGCCGCTTCGGTGAACCCGGTCGACTGGAAGATCCAGGCGGGCTACCTGGACGGCGTGCTGGACGTCGTCTTCCCGGTCGTCCCGGGCTGGGACCTTGCCGGGGTCGTCGAGCAGGTCGGCGTCGGCGTCACCGAGTTCGCCCCCGGCGACGAGGTGATCGGGTACGTCCGCGAGGACATGGTCCGCCGCGGCACCTTCGCCGAGTACGTGGCCGCGCCCGTCCGCACCCTGGCCCGCAAGCCCGCCGAGCTCGACTTCGCCCAGGCCGCCGGGCTGCCGCTGGCCGGCCTCACCGCCTTCCAGGCGCTCACCCGCGCCCTGGAGGTCAAGCCCGGCGAGACGGTCCTGGTGCACGCCGCGGCCGGCGGGGTCGGCTCGCTCGCCGTCCAGATCGCCGTCGCGCTGGGCGCCCGGGTGATCGGCACCGCGAGCGAGCGCAACCACGACTTCCTGCGCGGCCTCGGCGCCGAGCCCGTGGCGTACGGCGAGGGCCTGGCCGAGCGGGTGCGGGTGCTCGCCCCCGAGGGCGTGGACGCGGTGCTCGACCTGATCGGCGGCGACGCCCTGCAGCTGTCGCCCGCGCTGCTCGCCGAGGGCGGTCGGCTCGCCTCGGTGGCCGACGGCGCCGTGCTCGCGCTGGGCGGCCGCTACGTGTTCGTCCGCCCGGACAGCGCCGACCTGACCGCGCTCGCCGACCTCGCGGACGAGGGCCGGCTCACCGTCGAGGTCGCCGCGACCTTCCCGCTGGAGCGGGCGGCCGAGGCCCAGCGCCTCAACGCGGCCGGCCACACCCGCGGCAAGATCGTCGTGACCGTGCCCTGACCGGCGCCTTCCGGCCCGCCGCCCCACGGGGTGCGCGGGCCGGGACCGGCCGCTCCCTGACGCACCGCCAATTCCCTTGATCCACCCCCTTGTCGGGGCCGGTCCGGTCGGTGAATCATGACAGGACTTCAGCGGACCGGGAGGCGGACACGTCATGGGCTCCGTGGTGACCGGCACGCGGACCCCGGACGGCACAGCCTCCGCCGGCCGCGGCCAACTGGTGGTGTTCCTGGGCGCCAAGGCGGTCTCGGACATCGGCTACGCGCTCGACTTCATCTGCCTGTCCGTCTTCGTCTGGGAGCGCAGCGGATCCGCCCTGTCCACCGGACTGGTGAGCGTCGCGCTGTACGCGGGGGCCATCGCCGGCGGCCGGCTCGGGCACCGCTACGGCGACCGCTGGGACCGCCGCCGGGTGATGATCGGCGCCGACCTGGTCCGCGCGGTCGTCCTGGCGATGCTCGCCCTGCTGCCCACCGGGGCGCAGGGCTGGTGGCTGTACCCCGCGGTACTGCTGGTCGGCGCCGGCCGGTCGGTCTTCGAGGCCACCCTCTCGGCGGCGACCCCCGTCCTGGCCGGACCGCTCACGCAGACCGTCAACAGCGTGCTGGCCGGCCTCAAGGGCGTCGCCTTCCTGGTCGGCATGGGCCTGTCCACCGTGGTACTCCCGCTGGTCGGCTACCGCGGCGTCTTCGCCCTGGACGCGGTCAGCTACACCCTCTCCGCCGCCGTGCTGCTCGCCCTGCGGATGCGGATGCGCGAGGAGGGCGGGAAGGCCGCCCGCACCGCCGGCGGACCGGCCGGCTGGCCGGTGCTGGTCGCCGCCGGCGTGGCCGGCCTGGTGGCGCTGCGCGGGCTCGACGCCTTCGGCTCCTCCTCCCAGCACGTCGGCCTGCCGATCCTCGGCAGCGAGCTGCGCCCGGACGAACCGGCCGCGGTCTCCGGTGCGGTGTGGGCGGGCTGGGCCGCCGGCCTGCTGCTGGCCAGTTTCGTCCTGCGCCCGCTGGCCAAACGGGTCGTCGACCGGGCGCCCGCCCTGGTGTACTGCCTGGCGACCGTGCTGATGTCGCTCGGCTTCATCGGGGTGTTCTGGCTGGACGGCTGGTGGCCGCGACTGCTGGCGGCGGCCGCGGCCGGGGTCGGCGACGCGCTGAGCGAGATCACCTACAAGCAGTCCCTGCAGCGACTGCCCGACGAGCGGCGCGGACGGGCCTTCGGGCTCTCCCAGATCGTGGTGAACGCCGGCTTCATGTCCGGCCTGCTGGTGACCAGCGTGGTGCTGCAGCCGTCCTGGGTGGCCCCCTGGGTGCTGCTGCTGCACGGCGTCCCGATGCTGGTGGCCGGCTGGATGGCGGTCACCGCCGCCCGGGCCCTGCGCACCCGCCAACCGGCCCCGGCGGCCCCGTGAGCGCCCCCCGCGCCTACCTGGACCACGCCGGCTTCGGCCGGCTCCGCCCGCCCGCGCTCGCCGCCATGCGCACTGCCCTGGACGAGGTCCTGCCGTACGGGAGCGGCGAGGTGGGCCGGCTGTTCGGCGCCCGGAACGCCGCGCGGCGCTCCGCCGCCCGGCTGCTCGACTGCGCCCCGGAGGAGCTCGCGTTCGTCCCGAACACCTCCAGCGGCATCCACCTGGTCGCCGACGGCCTGGACTGGCGGCCGGGTGACCGGATCGTGCTGTTCGACCGGGACTTCCCCGCCAACGTCCGCCCCTGGCAGCGCCTGCGGCGCCACGGCGTCGAGCTGGACCTGGTGCCGATGCGCGGCGGCGGCCACCGGGCGGCGGACCTGGCCGCGGCGATCCGGCCGGGCACCCGGCTGGTCGCGGTCAGCCACGTCAACTTCGCCACCGGCTTCCGGATCGACCTGGACGCGGTCTGCGCACTCGCCGCCCGGGCCGGCGCCCTGGTGTGCGTGGACGCGGTGCAGAGCCTCGGCGCGCTGCCGCTGTCGCTCGCCGCGACCCCGGTGGACTTCCTCGCCGCCGGCGCCCACAAGTGGCTCGGCGGGCCGCCCGGCACCGGGCTGTTCTACTGCCGGGCCGACCGGCTGGAGCTGCTGCGCACCACGCCCACCGGCTGGTTCGGCTACCAGGGCGCCGCCGAGGTGACCGGCGGACTGCCCGGACGGCTGCGCTACGACCTGCCCGAGAAGCCCGGCACCGCGCGCGTCGAGGGCGGCATGTACGACCTGGTCGGCATGGCCGGGCTGGCCGCCGCGCTGGCCGAGCTGGAGGAGGTCGGGATCGCCGCCGTCGGCGCGCGGGTGCTCGCCCTGGCCGACCGGCTGCGGACCGGCGTCGCCGCCCTCGGGTACCGCCCGGCCGCGCCCCCGGACCCGGCCGCGGCGTCCGGGATCGTCAGCTTCACCGATCCGGACCGGCCGAGCCTGCAGATCGTCGAGCAGCTGGCCGCCGACGGAATCCAGGTATCCGCGCCGGACGGCCTGGTCCGGGTCTCCCCGCATTTTTGGACGACTGATGAAGAAGTCGCGGCGATTCTGTTCGAACTCGGTGTGCGAAAGTCTTGACGGCCTCCCGCCGACGCGCCGAGAATAACGCTCAGCTCGCTCCGCCCGCCCGAATATTCGGGCGGATTCGCCGAATGAGAGGAGTTCCGCCATGGCCTACGAGACGTGGGAATCGCTGGAGGACGAGGTCGAGATCAGCACCGGTGCGGCCGACTGCTGGACCTGCCTGCTGGACGACGCGACCTGATCGTCGAGTTCACCGGCATGCCCCGCGGCACGGTAGCGCTGCGGGGCATGCCTCCGCATTCCGGAATATGGGGGGTGAATGCCGAGTGAACCGGTGGCAATTCAGTCGCGGAATCGTCGGCGTGAACGCACCGAGCTGGTTGACCTTCGAGGTCCACCGGCCCTGGTTCGACGGCGCGGAATCACCGGGGACGGCCATTCAGGCGCGTTCTTCCATTCTCGCCGCGCGGCGTTTCGAGCAGCGCTCTCCGAACGCGCTGAGATTTGGCATGACCATGCCGTCGAGTTTTCGCCGACTCCTCGTCGAGGAATCCCGGCTGACCGCCTACCGGGCCGCCGAGCCGACCGACCTGCCCGAGGAGCTCGCCTCCCCCGCCTGGCGCCGACTGGCCGCGGCGTACCGGCGGCACGAGGAACTCGACCCAATCGACCGGGCCGGCCTCGCCCACTGGCTCGTCGCCACCTGCCTGCACTCCGCCGTCCTGCGGATCGCCCCCGCCGACCTCGACCCGGCCGCCTGCCGGGACGCCGTGACGGCCGGACTCCAGGCCGCCCGGGCGGTCGCCCTCTTCAGCACCGAGGGCCTCTCCGAACGCACCGCCGCCGCGTACCGGCCGCTGGTCGACCACCCCGCGCCCACCGTCGCCCACGTCCAGGCCGTCGCCGGCTGGGGCTACCTGCTCGCCCGGCACGCCGGCGACGACTCCGCCGCCCCGCTGCTGCTGGCCCGGGCCCGCGACCTGCTCAAGGCCCTCACCGACGAACTCACCCCCTTCGAGCACGCCGTGCTCACCGCCCGGCTGGCCCTGCGCGAGGTCATGCACGCCGAACGGCAGCAGGACTTCACCGGCGCCCGGGCCCTGCTCAGCGACGTCCGGGACGCCGTCGCCGACCTCACCGCACCCGACCCGGACGACGCGCTCGTCCTCCTGGAGACCCGGCGCCGACTGCTCGACCGGCACCTGGAGATGGCCGTCCGGCTCGGCGACACCGCGACCGAACGGGCCGCCCTCGCCGAGGGCCTCGCCCTCGACCCCACCGATGTGAAGATCCGGATGCAGGCCGCCCAGGCCCACGAACGCGCCGGCGACCACGAACAGGCCCTGGCCGGCTACCTGCACGCCGCCCGGCTCGGCCCCTACGGCACCGCCTTCGCCCTGCTGCGGGCCGCCCGCAGCGCCCGCGAACTCGGCCACACCGAGTTCGCCCGGGTCCTGGACGAACGCGCCTTCCGGGCCGCACCGCGCGCCCGCGCCACCCGCGAGGCCCTGGTCGACACCTGCCGTCGCGACGGCGACGAGCCGCTCGCCGAGCTGGTCGAACGCGCCGCCACCCGCGAGCCCGAGCGCCCGTACGCCAACAACTGGCACTACCGGATGTACGGCGCGTACTTCAACCTGGGCACCTCCGAATCGCCCGGCCTCTACGCCGACCTGCCCAACCTGGCCTACGAGTTCGCCGAGCGCGGGGAGCGCCCGGACGTCAACTGGCAGCGCCTGATGCCGCCCGCCTTCCGGGGCAACCTGATCCGCGAGTCCGGCCTCACCGAGTTCGCGGTCGCCCACCCCGCCGACCTGCCCGCCCGGCTGCGCACCCCGCGCTGGGAGCAACTGTGCACCTGGGTATCTGACTTCGACACCCTGGACACCGAACAGCGGCACCGGGTCGGCGTGGTGCTCTACCGGATCGGCTTCGCCCGGCTCGTCCTGGAGCTCATCCCCGCCGTCCCCGTCGAGGAACTGCGCACCCCCGCCGAACTGCGGCTGCACCACTGGCGCGACCTGGTCCGGTACGTGGCCGCCGTCGGCACCCGGGTCGCCACCCCCGACACCTCCTTCGCGATCGCCGCGCACCCGGCCTGCCCGACCCATCTGCGGTTCGTCATCGCGGTGTTCGCCGTGGTGTTCCACGCCCGCGAGACCCGCTCGGTCGAGGAGGCTGAGCGGTGGCGGGCCGTCGGCGCCGACGCCCTGGCCGAACTCCTCGCCGACGACGGCTACTCGCCGTTCGAGAAGGCCATGCTGGAGAGCCGCTTCTACCGCAGCGTCAGCTTCGTGCCGTTCATGCGCAAGGACCGCTCCCGGCTCGCCGACGACATGGACCGCGCCGAGGAACTCGCCCGCGCCGTCCCGGCCGAGGGCCCCTACCAGGAGTTCCTGAAGCGCGAGAACCTGCGGGCCTGCGTGGAGAGCCGCTCCAAGGAGTGCTACGCCTTCGACGAGGACGACCGCGGGGACCGACTCGTCGCCGAAGCCCTGGCCCTCGACCCGTACGAGCCCAAGACGCACATCGAGGTCGCGGAGAGCCTGCTGCGGCGCGGCCGGCACCGCGAGGCCGCCGACAGCTACCTGCGCACCGCCCGGCTCGGACCGGTCTCCACCGCACTCGGGTACGCCGCCGCCGCCGAGTGCTTCCGGCAGGCCGGCCTGCCCGTCCTCGCCGAGGACTGCTACCTCCAGGCGCTGCGGCTCGACCCGTACGCGGTCTCGGCCGCCCGCGGCTGGGCGGCGGTGAGCGGCGGCGGCCCGGACGGGGACGGCACGACGAGCGGGGACCTCGGCGAGGGGGACGGCACGGGTGGCGGGGACGGCACGGGCAGCGTCGGTCCGGCGGGCGGGATGGCCGGGTTGGCGCGCGCGTACCTGACCGGGCTGGAGGCCTGGGGGGCCGCCCGCCGGGTGGCCCGGCAGTCCGCCGGCTGAGCGGCCGGGAACGAACGCGGGAGCGGGCGATGGCGGTGGAGTGGCGGCTGCGGCCGGGGGCGTCCCCCGGGGGCGGAAACGGTGTCGGGGCCGATGTCGAGGCCGTGGTGCGCCCGGTCCGGGCGGGCGAGGCGCCGGCCGGGCTGTCCGCCGCGTTCCTGGCGGGCACCGGCTTCCGCGGCGAGGTGGGCCAGGTCCTCCACCTGCCCGGCACGCCGGTGACCGTGCTGCTCGGCGTCGGGCCCCGGCCGCACGCCGACCGCGACGCGGTCCGGACGGCGGCGGCCCACCTGGCCCGGGCCGCCACCGGGTACCGCTCGCTCGCCGTCCTGCCGCCGGAGCCGGGCCCCGGTTCCGGGTCCGGTTCCGGGTCCGACACCGGTCCAGGTTCCGACCCGGCCGGACCGCTCGACCCGGGCCTGCTGGTCGAGGGCTACCTGCTCGGCGGCTACCGCTTCACCCGCTACCGCTCCGCCCCCGCCGAGCCGCCCGACCAGCGGATCGAGCTGGTCGCCCCGGACACCCCGGAGGCCCGGCACAACCTCGCCCGGGGCGCCCGGACGGCCGAGGCCGTCCTGCTGGCCCGCGACCTGGTCAACGAGCCCGGCGAGGCACTCACCCCGCCCGCCTTCGCCGACCGGGCCGCCGAGGTCGCCGCCGCCCACGGCCTGGAGTGCGAGGTCTGGGACGCGCCCCGGATCGCCGCCGAACGGCTCGGCGGCCTGCTCGGCGTCGCCCGCGGCTCCCTCGTCCCGCCCCGGCTGGTGCGGCTCGGCCACCGCCCGGCCCGCTGGACGCACCGGATCGCCCTGGTCGGCAAGGGCGTCACCTTCGACGCCGGCGGCCTCTCGCTCAAGGCCAACGCCCATATGGCGGGCATGAAAGCCGACATGGCGGGCGCCGCCGCCGTCCTCGGCGCGATGTCGGCCCTCGGCGCGCTCGACTGCCCGGTCGCCGTGGACGCCTGGCTGCCGCTGACCGAGAACATGCCCAACGCCGACCCGATCCGCGTCGGCGACGTCCTGACCATGCGCAACGGCACCACCGTGGAGATCTGCCACGGCGACGCCGAAGGACGGCTGATCATGGCCGACGCCCTCGCCCTGGCCGGCGAGACCCGGCCCGACGCGATCGTCGACCTCGCCACCCTCACCGACGCGGCGGCGATCGCCCTCGGCCGCCGGATCACCGCCGTGATGGGCACCGACGACGCCCTGCTCGACCGGCTGCGCAGCGCGGGCACCCGGGCCGGCGAGCCGGTGTGGCCGCTGCCGCTGCCCGAGGCGTACCGGCCGCAACTGCACTCCCGGGTCGCCGATCTGGTCAACTACACGCTCGGCACCCGGCACGGCACCGCGCTGCTCGCCGGGCTCTTCCTGCGCGAGTTCGTCCCGGCCGGCACCCCCTGGGCGCACCTGGACCTCCAGGGCACCGCGCTGAGCGACTCCGACCAGGGCGAATGGGTGGCCGGCGGCACCGGCACCGGGGTCCGCACGCTGCTCGAACTCCTCACCGCCTGGGGCGGGAAGGACGGCTGAGCGGTTCCGCCGGGCGCGGTGCAGCGCGTCCCCGGGGCGGGGAGGCACGGGGCGCCACCGGGCGAAACCGTCCGCGGGGCCGCCGGCCGAGCCTTGACAGGGGCGAACGGCCGCGGTGAAACTCGTCGCACCCGAGCCACCCGAAGGGTTCACGGCTCCCGGCCCCGTTCCCCGGCACACGAGGGGTGATGAGCCATGGCCATCCCGGAGTCCTCCGACCGCGTTCCGCCACCGCGCCCCACGCGTGCGCCCGCCGCCGAGCGCTGGCCCGGGGCGGTCCGCCGCCCCGGCTCCGAAGGATTCGAGTCCTCCGCCAAGGACTGGCTGTTCGACCTCGCCCCGGCGCGCTGGCGGCACGAGCAGGTCTTCCACCGCAATCCCGTGGAACTGGCGTGCATGCTCCGCCTCTACCTGGACGCGGAGATCCTCGCCATGCAGGCGGGGTTGAAGGCGCTGCGCACGGCCCTGGCCGGCCGGATGCGGCGCAGCGAGTCCGTCGAGATCATCGACGCGTACGTCCGCGAGCAGGCGTGGGCCAGGGCGGTGCGCGAGCAGGTCGCCCTGGTCGAGGACGCCCTGCACCTGGCGCTCGGCGGCGCCGCCCGCAAACGGGTCGCCTGGCGCATCGTCAACGGTCTCTGACGCCGCCCCCCGCCGCAAGAGCGCGGCCGGCTCAGCGGCGGGACCGGCTCAGCGGCGGGACCGGCTCAACGGCGGGACCGGCTCAACGGCGGCGCCGGCTCAGGGCAGCAGCTGCCGCACCAGCGCGTCGGCGGCCCACCGCTCCCAGCGCGCGGGCTCCCAGCCCCGGACGGTGACCAGCAGGGTGTAGGCCTCCGGGCCGAGGACGGTCAGCGCGACGTCGGCGGCCGAGGCGGCGTCGTGGCCGTCCCGCAGGCTGCCGCCCGCCGCGCCGACCTTGGCCACCAGCGCCTCCGCGAATCGCAGTTGGACGGCGTGGCGCTGCTCCAGGTTGGTCCGGCGCAGCTCGGCGAGGGCGGGGTCGGAGGCGGCTGCGGCCTGCAGGACCTCCAGCACGGGCGCCGCGCGCTCCAGGATGCCGCGGGCGCCGGCCGCCTGCTGCGCGAGCTGGGCGGCCGGGTCGGGTTCGGCGAGCAGCTCGCGGGCCCAGCCGCGGTCGAGGGTGGCCACCGGGTCGGTGTCCCCGGCGATCGCGGCGTCCAGCACCTCCTTCAGGACGGCCCGCTTGGTGCCGAA
The DNA here is from genome assembly GCF_053610105.1 of Kitasatospora sp. NPDC054939. Classification (NCBI taxonomy): domain Bacteria; kingdom Bacillati; phylum Actinomycetota; class Actinomycetes; order Kitasatosporales; family Streptomycetaceae; genus Kitasatospora; species Kitasatospora sp. NPDC054939. The sequence continues at coordinate 16,738 of NZ_JBSGXP010000092.1, forward strand.
CGTGAAGTACACGGTCTGGACGCCCACGTCGGCGGCGCGGGCGATGTCCTCGACGGTGGTCCCGGTCCAGCCGCGCTCGGCGAACAGGCGGCCGGCGGCGTCCAGCATGCGGCGGCGGGTGCGCAGGGCCTTCGCCGCGCGGGTCTCGGGTGCGGGCACGGGTACCTGCCTCGGTCGGGTCGGAGCCTTTGACTGTAGTGTCACTACAGTGTAATCACTGGAGTATGACTACAGTGAAATCCGGCGGCGCCGCCGGGCGGGTCCTCGTCGTCGGCGGCTACGGCGCCGTCGGCAGCACGGTCACCGACACCCTCCGCGGCTGGCTGCCCGGGCGGGTCGTCCCCGGCGGGCGCGACGCCGAACGGGCCCGCCGACTCGGCGGGGTACGCGTCGACACAGGCGATCCGGACGGCTTCCGCACCACCCTGGACGAGTTGGGCGACATCGCCGCCGTCGTGCTCTGCGTCGAACCCGCCGACACCGGCCTCGCCCGCCTCTGCCTCGAACGCGGCATCCACCTCGTCGACATCGGCGCCGACCGCCGCCTCCTGGCGGGCGTCGAGGACCTCGCCCCGGTCGCGGCCGGGACCGGCGCCACCGCCCTGCTCAGCGTCGGCGTCGCCCCCGGGCTGACCAACCTGCTCGCCCACCGCGCCCACCGGGAGGTCGGCGGCGCCGAACGGCTCGACATCACCGTGCTCCTCGGCTCCGGCGAGCGGCACGGCACCGACGCCGTCCGCTGGACGGTCGCCGGACTCGGCGAGCCCACCGGCGGCGCCCGCCCGCTGCGCACCGCCCTGCCCGGGTACGGCGCCCGGACCGCCCACCCGTTCCCGTTCTCCGACCAGCACACCCTGCGCCGCACCCTCGGCGTCCCGCACGCGACCACCCGCCTGTGCCTGGACTCCCGCCCGCTCACCGGCGCGCTCTTCGCCCTGCGCCGCACCGGCCTGCTGCGCACCGACCGGCGCCCCGCACTGCGGCGGCTGCTCACCGGCGCCTTCGGCCGCGTCCACCTCGGCGGCGACGGCTTCGCCGTCCGGGTCGACGCCCACCGCGGCGAACGGCACAGCGCGTACGCCGTCACCGGCCACCGGCAGAGCCGCGTCACCGGCCTGGTCGCCGCGTACGCCGCCCGCGAACTGCTCACCGCCGGGCTACCCGCCGGGGTCCACCACCTGGAGCAGCTGCCCGCGTTCGCCGACCTGCCGGAACGGCTCGACGCCCACGGGGTCACCCTCCACCCGGTCGGACGGGCCGGGAGGTGACCGGGGCCGCGCCGGACGGGCACCGCAGGGACGGGAGGTGGCCGGAGGACGCTCGGCCGGATGGCGAACGGCAGAACACGGAGGGGCCCGGTGCCGGGCGGCCCCGCGGCCGTGGGCCGGCCCCTGACCCGCGGGCCGGGGAGTGGCGGGGCGGCGACTACACCGCCGCCGGCGACGCCTGGGCGCACGCCGCCGACGCGGTGGCCGCCGAAGCCCTGGCCGCCCTCGGGCGCGACCCGTCCCGCGCCGCACCACGGGTGCTCGACGTGGGCACCGGCTCCGGTCCGGCCTCCCTCGCCGCGGCCCGGGCCGGCGCCCGGGTGCTCGGCGTCGACCTGGAACCGGGCCTGCTCCGCACCGCCGCGCACCGGGCCCGGGCAGCCGGCCTCGCGTCCCGCACCCGGTTCGTCGCCGGGGACGCCCTGGCCCTGCCCCTCCCCCCGGGCTCCTTCGACCTCGTCCTCTCCACCTTCGGCGTGATGTTCGCCCCCGACCCGCCGCGCGCGGCAGCCGAACTGGTCCGGGTCTGCCGCCCCGGCGGCCTGCTCGCCGTGGCCTCCTGGACGCCCGCCGGCACCATGGGCCGGATCGCGCCCACCGTCCTGCGCCACCTGGACCGCCCGCCGACCGACCCGCCGCCGACCCGCTGGGGCGAACCCGACCGGCTGCACGCCTGGTTCGCGCCCCACGGAGTCGCCGTGGAGACCCGGCTCCGCCACGTTCGGATCCGCTACCCCTCGGTCGAGCACGCCGTCCGCGTCTTCGAGCACAAGCCCGGACCCCTGCGCGCCCACCGCGCCGCCCTCCGGGCCGCCGGCCGGTGGGAGGAGGCCCGCGCCGACCTCGCCGACCTCTTCCGGACCGCGAACCGGGCCACCGACGGCGGCCTCGCCCTCGACGCCCCGTACCTGCTGCTGCTCGCCCGGACCTGACCGCCCGCAACCGCGCCCGGCCCTCGCCCCACCGCCCGGCCCCGGTGCCGCTCCCCCGTCCCGGCCCACCGGATCCTTCCCAGGCACGAGGCACGGTCCGCCCCGCAGGGGGAGGCGGTCCCGACCGTGGGCGGACGTGCCGGGGGCGGCGGTGCCCGGAGAGTGGAGGCAGCCGGAAGACGTCCGGCGCACTCGGGAGGGACCGACCATGACCGACACCGCAACCCGCCCCGCCGCACCCCGCCGCACCCGCGGGCTCGCCCGCCGCATGGCCGTCGTCGCACTCGCCGGCGCGGGACTGCTGGCCGGCCTGGCGCCCACGGCCGCGACGGCCGCGCCCGCCGGACCGAACAGCACCACCGGGCACGGGAGCACCGCGACCGACCCCGCGGCACTGCGCCGGGCCCTGGACGCGGTGGTCGGGCCGGGCGGCTCCTCGGCCGTACAGGTGGAGGTCCGGCAGGACGGCCGGACCGCCTTCCGCGGGGCCGCCGGGGTCGCCGACCGGGTGACCGGCGCACCGGTGCCGGAGAACGCCCGGTTCCGGATCGGCAGCGTGACGAAGACCTTCGCCGCGACCGTAGTGCTCCAACTCGTCGGCGAACAGCGGCTCGGCCTGGACGACCCGGTGGAGCGACACCTGCCGGGGCTCGTCCCGAACGGAGCCGCGATCACGGTCCGGCACCTGCTGAACCACACCAGCGGCCTCTACAACTTCACCGACGACCCCCGGTTCGGCGCCGCCGAGGAGGACCTCGACCGCTGGCTGGCCGTCGGCCGCTGGACGACCTACCGGCCGGTCGACGTGGTCCGGATCGCCACCGCCCGACCCGCGCGGAACCCGGGGACCTGGGGGTACTCCAACACCAACTACGTCCTGCTCGGCATGATCATCGAACGGGTCACCGGCCGCACCTGGGTGGCGGAGGTCGAGCGCCGGATCGTGCAGCCGCTGGGCCTGCACGACACCTCCATGCCCGTCACCTCGCCGTTCATCCCCGGCCCGCACGCCCGCGGCTACCAGGAACGGCCCTCCGGTGCCGCCGATGTGACGCTGCTGAACCCGTCCGCGTTCGGCCCGGCGGGCGCCGGCATCTCCACCACCCGCGACCTGGTGCGCTTCAACCAGGCGCTGCTCGACGGCCGCCTGCTGCGCCCGGCGCAACTGGCCGCGATGAAGCAGCAGACCGACGCCGGCGAGGCCGGGACGTACGGCCTCGGGCTGGCCCGCTACACCACCCCGTGCGGGGAGTTCTGGGGGCTCACGGGCGGGATCCCCGGGTACGGGACGGTGGTGATGGGCACGGCGGACGGGCACCGGCAGCTCGCGGTGTCGCTCAACCCGTACCACCTGACGGCGGCGACCGGCGAGACCCTCGACGCCCTGGTCGACACGGCGGCCTGCGGCGCCCGCACCGCGGAACCGGCGAGCTGACGGGCGCCCACGGCCCCCGGCCCACCGACCCCCGGGGCGTGGACCCCGCACGCCCTCCCGGGTGTACCGGTACCAGGCGTCGTGCCGGCCGGGCCGCTCCGCGGGCGCCGAAGGAGTCGCCCACGCTGAGGCCCAGCAGGGCGTCGTAGGAGGGGGTCATTGCCTCCGATGGTGCCAGTCCGCCGGCTCAGCGGTCCAGGAATTCCCGGGCGGCGGCCAGGAACGGGCCCGCCTCGCCGATCCACGGGAAGTGGCCGGTGCCGGGCAGCACCGCGTACTCGCCCTTCGGGAAGGCGGCGGCGATCTCGGCGGCCCGGGCCGGGGTCGGCCCGCCGTCGTACTCGCCGGCCAGTACCAGCACCGGCGCGTCGAGGGCGGCCAGCGCGGCCCGGGTGGCGGCGGGGTCGAAGGCCCCGTCCCGGTAGTAGTGCTGCGCGGCTTCGAGGTGGAGCTGGGCGGCCCGCTCGGCGACGTGCTCCTGCTCGGCCGTGCCCCACCGGCCGTAGATCAGCGGGGCGAAGGCGTCGAAGTCGAAGACCCCGCGCGTGGTGGCCTCCAGCGCGGCCGCGGCCGCCGGGTACCAGGGCTCGTCGGCCAGCAGCGCGGCGGCCCCGGTGCGGTCCTCCACGGTGAACGGGACGTCCAGCGCGGCGGCGGCCGGGGTGACCAGCAGCAGCCGCCCGATCCGCTCCGGGTACCGGGCGGCGTACAGCACGGCCAGATCGGCGGCGGCGGAGTGCGCCAGCAGGTCCACCCGCTCCGGTCCGAGCTCCGCGCGGAGGGCCTCGACGTCGCCGACCTGGCGGTCGCAGCGGTAGCTCTCGGGGTCGGTCGGCACGGCGGAGTCGCCGGTGCCGCGCAGGTCGAGGCGGTACAGGGTGCGGTGGGCGGCCAGGCCTCCGAGCTCGCCGAGGTAGGCGGAGGCGCGCATCGGGCCGCCGGGCAGGCAGATCAGCGGGGCGCCGGCGCCGCTGCGGTGGTACGTCAGCCGGGTGCCGTCGGGGGCGGAGAAGGTTGGCATGGACCGATCCTCTCCGCTGACGGCGGTTCAGGGCAATCCGGGCGCCGCCGGACGCCGACCTGCGCAGCAGCGGGCCGGTGCACCGCACGGGATCTGAGCCCGTGTCAGCAGGACCTTGCCCGACACTACGGTGACCGTACTATGGTGGTCGGCGTGACGAACAGACGCTCCATGCAGGAGCCAACCTTCCTCCTCCTCACCGCCCTCGCGGACCGGCCCCGGCACGGCTACGCGCTCGGCGAGGAGGTCACCGCGATCTCCGGCGGCCGGGTCCGGCTCGGCGCCGGCACCCTGTACGGCACCCTCGACCGGCTGCTCGCCGAGGGCTCGATCCGGATCGAGCGCGAGGAGACGGTGGACGGCCGCCCCCGGCGGGTGTTCGCCCTCACCCCCGAGGGCACCGACGCCCTGCGGGGCGAGGCCGAACGGATGCGCAGCGCGCTCCGCGAGGCCGACCGGCGCCTGGCCGCGCCCCGGATCCGTCCCACCGCAGGAGGTACCGCATGACCGCCCCGACGCAGGACTCCGCCCACGCCCGGCTGCTCCGGCGGGCCCTCGCCCTCTACCCGGCCTCCTACGGCCCCGGCGCGGTGGCCGAGATCGCCGACCACGCCGAACGCCGCATCGCCGCGGCGGGCCCGCTCGCCGGGCTCCGCGAGGTCGCGGACGTCGCCGGACACGCGGCCCGGGTCCGGATCGGGCTGGTCCCGCACCGGCCGCTGGGGCGGGCGTTCGGGGCGGCGGCCCCGCTCGCCGCGCTGCTGACCGGCACGTTCGCGGCGACCCTCCTGTGGGCGGCGGCCGACGAGGCGGCCGACCCCTGGCTCGTCACCCCCGACACCGCTCCGACCGCGGGTCCGCTGCTCTCGGTGGCCCTGGTGCTCGTCCCGGCGACCCTCGCCGCCCTGGCGGCCCTGTTTGGACGGTGGTCGGGAACGCGCGCCCTCGCCCTCGCCACCGTGGCGGCGAGCCCGTTGTACCTGCTGCTCGCCGCCACCGGGCTGTTGGGGGGCACCGCGGGTTCGCCCTACTTCGACCTGGGCGGTGGCGAGTTGGGGCTGATCGCCCTCAACTCCCTGGTCCTGCTGCTCGCCCCGCCCGACCTCGCGCGGCCCCGGCCCGCCGTACTCTGGGCGGCCGTCGCCTCGTTCGTCGTACCCGACGCGATCCTGATGGCCACCGCCGGCGCCGGGAGCCCCGTACTGATCGCGGCCCCGATCGTGCTCGGCGCCGCCGTCGCCGGCACCACGTCCGGCGCGGGCAGTGCGGCCCTGGTGGCGGTGGTACTGGCCGCACCGCCCGTCCTCGCCTTCGCCGCCGTCGGCCGCTACACCCCGGGCACCTCACTGCTGTGGCTGGCCGTGCCGTTCACCCTCGGCTACCTGACCGCCCGCGGTGCCCTGTGGGCCGCCCGCCGCACCACGGCCCGCCCGGGCCTGCGGCGCAGCTGACCCCGGGCGCGCGGAGCGGCACCGGCCCCCGCCGCCCCGCGCGCCTCCCGGACCCGCCCGATTCCGGTCCGCACAAGGGAGGCCCGAGCCAGCGGCCTCGTACAGCGTCGACTTCTGCCGCCCCGCCGCCGACTCGCGCGACCGACCGCTGACCGCTGACCGCGCCGGGAGCCGGGTGCTGCGCCGGTACCCGTGGCAGGCTTGCGGGTCATGGGTACGGACAGCGTGGACGGCGGCGCACCGCGGGTGCCGCTCCTGGTGGTGGACGCCGCGAACGTGGTGGGCTCGGTGCCGGACGGCTGGTGGCGCGACCGCCGGGGTGCGGCGCAGCGGCTGCGGGACGCCCTGGTCCCCGCCGCGGAGCACGGCCTGGCTCCGCACGCGGACCGCGCCCCGGGCTGGTCGCAGGGCGGCCCGCTGGAGGTGGTCCTGGTCGTGGAGGGGGCCGCCCGGGGGGTGGCCGGGGTCCCGCGGGTGCGGGTGGTCGAGGCCCCCGGGAGCGGCGACGACCGGATCGTCGACCTGGTCGGCGCGGCCCGGTCCGCCGATCCCGAGCGCGCCTGCCTGGTCGTCACCGCGGACCGCGGACTCCGCGCCCGGGTCACCGCCCTGGGCGCCGAGGTGGTCGGCCCGCGCGCCGTCCGGCCCGCCTGAACCGTGCACCGGTCCGCCTGGACCGCGGCGTCCACCGGGCGGGCCGGATCGCGCGGGCCGGATATTCGGTGGCCCGGGTCGCGGCGGCGCTGTTAGCGTGACGGCTCCTTCGCGTTCTCCCCTCTTCCGGGCCTCCGTGCCCTAGAAACGAGTGTTTGATGCCCCGGGTCGCGCCGAGCGCGCCTCGCCGTACCGCCTGACCCCCGTCCGGGTCCGCAGCCGTCGTACCGGCTGCGGTCGTGACCGGACGGGCGCCTTTCGGGCGCCCCGATCCGTCCGTGCCCGCCCGCGTGCTGCCCCGCCGCCGCGAGCCTTCCGCACGGCCGTCCTCCGTCGAGGCCGCTCGGCCTGCTCTTGCTGTCCCGATCCATTCCCAGCAAGGAGCAATCCGGGTGTCCAACCACCACAGCACCTCCCCCGCCGGCAGCATCGACACCTTCACCTGTGCCTGGTGCGGCCTCACCGTGTCCGTGCTCGCCCCCGACCGGACGCGGCGCAACCACTGCCCGTCCTGCCTGCACTCCCGGCACGTCCTCGACCGCGTCGAGGGCGGGACGTCCGACTGCCACGGCCGGATGTCGCCGATCGCCATCGCCGTCCTCAGGACCGGGGACTGGATGGTCGTCCACCGCTGCGTGCGCTGCGACGAGCTGACCTCCAACCCGACCTGCCCGGACGACAACCAGCTCGTCCTGATGCGGATGGCCGTCCGTCCGCTCGCCCAACCACCGTTCCCGCTCGAAGCGTTCGGCACCCTCTGACCGGCCCGGAAGGAGGGAGCGGAACCATGCCACGACGCAAGAACAGCGGTCTGCGCGACCGGTCCGGGCGGCCCCAGCGGCGCAAGGACGTCCTGCACGGGCAGGGCGGCCACCGGGCGCACGACTTCCGGTGCGTCGGCTGCCGGCTGGAGGTGCCGCTGCAGGCGCCCGGCACCGCCCACCGCAACCACTGCCCGACCTGCCTGGTCAGCCGGCACGTGGACGGCCGGATCCCGGGCGACCGGGCGTCCGACTGCCACGGGCGGATGGAGCCGCTCGGCATGTCGGTCCGGCCGGACGGCGAGTGGATGATCATCCACGAGTGCCGGTCCTGCGGTGAGCTCAGCGCCAACCGGATCGCCGGGGACGACAACGCGCTCGCCCTGGTCCGGCTGGCCGTGCAGCCGCTGCGGGGCGGCGGCCCGGTCGCCCGGCAGCTGCTGCTGGCGCTCTAGCTCCGGTGTCGGGTGAGCCGGCCCGGCCGCCCTCGGAAGTCCCGGGGGGCGGCCGGGCCACCGGGGCCCCGCTGCCCCGGCGGCACCGGATTCCGGCCGGTGCGCTCCGGCCAGTACCCTTTCCGGGTGTCGAACCTACGGAAGCAGATTCTCGCCGACCTCGGCGTCAGGACCACCGTCGTACCCAAGGCCGAAATCCGGCAGCGGGTCGACTTCCTCAAGGACTACCTGCGCTCGACCCCGGCCAAGGGCTACGTCCTCGGCATCAGCGGCGGCCAGGACAGCACCCTGGCCGGCCGGCTGTGCCAGCTCGCCGTCGAGGAGCTGAGGGCGGAGGGCCAGGAGGCCACCTTCGTCGCGGTGCGGCTGCCCTACGGCGTGCAGGCCGACGAGCACGACGCACAGATCGCCCTGGACTTCATCCGGCCCGACCGCTCGGTCACCGTGAACGTGAAGCCGAGCGCGGACGCCGTCGGCGCCGAGGCGGCGCTGGGCCTGCGGGAGCTGCTGGGCGAGGAGCCCCGGCTGCGGGACTTCGTGCGCGGCAACATCAAGGCCCGCGAGCGCATGGTGATCCAGTACGCGGTCGCCGGGCAGCTGGGCCTGCTCGTGGTCGGCACCGACCACGCGGCCGAGGCCGTCACCGGCTTCTTCACCAAGTACGGCGACGGCGGCGTCGACCTCACCCCGCTGACCGGGCTCACCAAGCGCCAGGGCGCCGCGCTGCTCCAGGAGCTGGGCGCGCCGCCGAGCGTCTGGGAGAAGGTGCCGACCGCCGACCTGGAGGACGACCGGCCCGCGCTGCCCGACGAGGTGGCGCTCGGCCTGACGTACCGCGAGATCGACGCATACCTGGAGGGTGCGGACGTCACCCCCGAGGTCGCGGAGAAGCTGGAGTCGGTCTACCTCGCGACCCGGCACAAGCGGACCGTGCCGGCCACCCCGCAGGACGACTGGTGGCGGAAGTGACCCGGCGCTGAGGCGCGAACGGGGCCCGGGACGGGGTGCGCACCGCACTCCGTCCCGGCCCTTCGTGCTGCTCCTGACCCCGTGCTGGTCCTGTCCCCGTGCTGGTCCTGTCCCCGTACTGGTCCTGACCCCGTACTGGTCCTGGCCCTCGCGCTGTTCCGCTCCCGCCCCCGCCCCCGCGCCGCTCCCGCCCCCGCTCAGCGCGGGAAGAGCCAGCGCCGCATCAGCCGGGTGGTGACCGGCAGCGCCAGGTACGTCATCAGCGTGCTGATCAGCGGGGCGAGCAGCAGGGTGCGCACCGGCACCGGCAGCCCGGACAGGTGCGGGGTGACCAGCAGGGCGGCGCTCAGGGTGAGCGGGGCGATGGCCAGGGTGGAGGCGACGGCCATCTTCCAGCGCGGCGGCGGGGTCTGCCGGGCGCCCGCCGGGGTGGTGGCGAACCAGCCCTCCATGCCGAGCAGCTCGCGCCGGGCGACCTCCACGTGGTGGCCGTCGACCTTGGCGAAGCAGGCGGCCCGCACCGGCGAGGTCTGCCAGGCCCGGAAGGCGTCGGTGTCGCGGAAGTGCAGCAGCAGGTGCCAGGGCGTGCCCGGTTCGGCGGGGCGCAGCAGGCCGGTGCCGAGGTTGCCGGGGTGTTCGGCGGCGGCGTTGAGGATGCCGCGGGCCCAGCTCTCGAAGGCCTCCTCGTAGCCGGGGTCGACCCGGCGGGCCACGAAGAGGGTGACCTCCTCGCCCGCCGCCGTCTGCTCCGCCGTGTCCATCACCGCACCACCTCGTCCGCCGTACACCCTGCCCCCGGGCCGTCCGCCGAAGCCCGCCCGCGACGCCCGGTGCTCGGCCACCGAGCACCGGCCGCCTTCCACCGGCCGGGTGTCGATCACTTGCCGATCACCGCAGGGTACGCCGGGGCGGGGGTCGTCCGGGGAAAGCCTGTGCGACCGTCCAGGCGCCGGACCGGGCATCCAGGCCGGGACCGGTCGGATCGTACGACGACCATCTCACCGACCCCGCCCGGAACCGGCACCGGCACCGATGTCGGCCCCGGCCCGGTACCTGTCCCGCCCCGGCCCCGGTCGCGCTACTCGGCCGCCCGGCGGAAGGCGTAGTTGAACTCGGTGGTGCCGAAGTGCCGCATCATCCGCAGCCAGAACGGCATCAGCATCTCCATCGACCGGGCGCCCGCGAGGTCCCCGAGGTCGATCACTGACCCGGCCGGCCAGCCGAAGGACTCCAGCATCCCGGTGACGGCGGCCTTCGCGTCGGCGTCGTCGCCGGCCACGAACACGTGGTGCTCCCCGGGGATCCGGGCCGGGTCGACCATCACGGCGGCGGTCATCGTGTTGAGCGTCTTCACGACGCGGGCCTGCGGGAACTCGCGCTGGATCCGCTCCGCGGCGCTGTCGGTGTTGACCGGGTCGAGGGACACCTCACCCGTCTCCGAGAACACCAGCGGGTTGGAGACGTCGATCAGCACCTTGCCGGCCAGCCGCTCCGCCCCGGCCGCGCGCAGGGCGTCCAGGGAGACCGTGCCGGAGGTCGCGTTGACCAGGATCTCGCCGAAGGCGGCGGCGTCCGCGAAGGTGCCGCTGCGCGCGGCGGGGCCGGACTCCGCGGCCCAGGCGGTGGCGGCCTCGTTGTCCTTGCTGCGCGAGCCGAGCGCCACCTCGTGCCCGAGGCCGATCAGCCGGCTCGCGAGGGTCCGTCCGACAACGCCCGTGCCGATGACTCCGTACCGCATTCCGTGTTCCCCGTTCCCGACGATCGCGTCCTGGCGCGCGGCCCCCGGGGCCGCCGCCGGTCCGCCGGCCGTCCGCGGTGGGACGGACGGCGGCATTCCGACGGACACCCTAGGGCCCGGGGGCCCGCGCCGTCCTCGAAACGCGCCAGGTCACCGCACCCGTATGCCGGCCCGGGTCGGCCCCGTACGGAGCCGGGTCGGCCGCGTACGGAGCCGGGTCAGGCGGGTGCGCCCGCCCGGCTGCGGGCCGCCTCCCGGCGGGCGGCTGTGCGCCGGGCCAGGGCGTGCCGGGCGACCTTGCCGAGCACCACCGGGTGGAAGAGCGCGGTCGGTGCGGCCACCATGTTGACCACCTTGACGAAGCGGGTCCAGACGGCCGGGTCCCCGACGGCCACCGCGAACACCTGGGTGTTGTACCAGTGGGCGAACCGCACCGGCAGCGGCGGCGTCCCGGAGCTCCACATGAGGTCGGAATTGGAGGAGAGGGTCCACGGGGCGAGGATCAGCCGGGCCGCGCCGCGCCGGTAGCGCGTGGTGAGGCCGGTGAGCGTGCCGTCGCCGGTGCGGCAGTTGGTCAGCAGGCCGTGCAGCAGGTCGGCCTCCATCGCGGCGACGGTGAGGCCCTGCCCGTAGACGGGGTTGAAGACGCAGAGCGCGTCGCCGACCGCGATCAGCCGCTCCGGCCAGTCCTTGGACCGGTGGTGCAGGTTCCACTGCCCGTTGGCGTTGGTGTACCGGTACACCCGCTCCTGGACGGTGCGGCGCCGGATGCGCTCGGCGAGTTCGGCGTTGTCCAGGTCCTCGGCGAAGTCGAGGTAGCCCTTGTCGTCGGTCGGGGGCACGTGGTCGCCGAAGCCGAACAGCGAGCACGTCCAGCGCTCGCCCTCCACCGCGAGGAGGGCGCCGCCGCGGGGCACCCCGGGGGCGAAGGTCATCTGGTACGCGAGGTCGAACGCCAGCTCCTGCTCGGGCCGGTCGAAGGTCATCGTGGTGTACGTGATCTTCGCGGGCACGATCCGCTTCTCCGGGACGGTCCGGCCGAGGTCGCCGAGCCAGCGGTCCAGGCCGCTGGAGCGCCCGGAGGCGTCGACCACCAGGTCCGCACCGAGTTCGACGGCCTCCGCGGGTGCGGGGGCGTCCGGTTCGGCCGCTCCGTCCCCGGCGCCGGCGGCCACCAGGCGGTAGCGGACGCGGTCCACGGCACCGGTCCGGTCGGTGCCCAGCCCCTCGCAGCGCGCCGGGGCGATCAGCGTCACCTGCGGCAGCGCCAGAACGGTGCGGCGCAGGCGCCGTTCGAGCTCGTCCCGGGTGAAGGACTGGATCCGCACCCCGGTGCGGCAGCGCGGGGCGAAGCCCGCCGGGGTCAGGAAGCTGATCCGCTCGCCGTAGTCGTAGACCGGGGCGCCGGCCTCCTCCAGTCCGGCGCGCAGCCCCGGGAAGTACCGCTCCAGGATCTGCGCGCCCCGGGCCAGCATCGCGTGCGCGTGGTAGCCCTGCGGCGCGTTCGGGTGGACGCCGGTGTCGCCGTCCACCGGATCCCGTTCGAGGACGACCACCTCCCGGAAGTGGTCGGCCAGCACCCGCGCGGTCACCAGCCCCGCGTATCCCCCGCCGACGACCACGGCCCTGCCCCACCGCTCGTCCGCCCGGTCTGTTCGCTTCCCCATCGACTCTCCTCTCCGGTGTCGATGGCTACCCCGTCCCCCACCCGGGGGCAACGCCCGACGCCGGGACACGCCGACCGCCCCGACGCACTCGCCGGCCGACCGCGCGCGGGCGTGCGCCCGTGGTGGACCAGGCGGGCGGCGCGCCCGGTCGACGTCCGGATCCGCTCCCCCTCGGTCGGGCCGGCTGCGCCGGTGCTAACGTACATACATACATACATACATACATGCATGTATCTGATGGAGGATGAGGACACTGCCGGGAAAGACGGAGGGGGCCCGCCGGTCGCTATCGGAGCGGCGGACCCGGACCGGCTGACCGGCTGACCGGTAGCTCCCTGCTGGAAGTTGCGGCACGGGGCCTGTCCACGGACGGCTACGCCGATCCGGTGCCGGGGCACGTGGCCGGCGGGGCCGACTGCACCCGCGGCGCCCTGTACCACCAGGACACCGACACGGAGGACCGCACATGAAACTGCCGAACGCCGCACACACGTCGCGCCCCTGGCGGATCCACGAGGTCGCCGCCGACTTCACGGTCGAGGACGTCTGGGCGCTGCCGACCCCGGGAGGCCCCGACGCCTTCCCCCGACTGGTGTCGAGCATGATCACGGACCCGGACTCGGGCGGATTCCCCCAGGGCGCCCCCTTCCCGGTCCGCTTCCTCTGGGCGGCCCGACACCGGATCGGAACGCTCTTCGGGTGGGACGGCAAGGAGGCAGGCGTCGGCTCCCGGGTGACCTCACTCCGGGACCGGCTGCCGAGCGATCTGCGGACGGCACCGCGCGGCCCGGACTTCACCGACGTCCCCTTCACCTCGCTGTACCTGCTCCCCGACGAGTGGGCGTCGGAGATGGCGAACCGGACCGTCCACACCGTCATGCACCTGAGCTGGGTCCCCGACGGCTCCGGCGGCCACCGCGGCCAGATGGCGGTCCTGGTCAAACCGAACGGACGCCTCGGCGCCGCCTACATGGCCGCCATCAGGCCGTTCCGGGACCTGATCGTGGTCCCGGCCCTCATGCGAAGCATCCGACGCGACTGGGCGGCGGGTTCGCACGGCGCGACCGGGTCCTAGGGTCCTCCCGGCAGGCCCCGTCGGGCGCGCGACGGGAATCGTCGGGCACGGCCGGTCAGTGCGCCGGGGCGGCGGGCTCCCGCCCCGACTCGGCCCGCCCCGACCCGGCCCGCTCCGACCCGGTCCGCCCCGACTCGGCCTGCTCCGCGAGCAGTTCGGCGAGCGTGGCGAAGCGGTACCCGCGCTCCCGCAGTCCCCGGATGACGGCGGGGAGCGCGGCGACGGTCTGCGAGCGGTCCCCTCCCCCGTCGTGCATCAGCACCACCGAACCCGGCCGGACCTGCTGCAGCACCCGCTCGGCGATCACCTCGGCACCGGGCAGCGACCAGTCGTCGGTCTCCACGTCCCACAGCACCGTGGTCAGCCCGAACCCGGCCACCTGCTCCAGCAGTTGCGGACTGCGCCCGCCGAACGGCGGCCGCATCAGCTCCGGCTCCGCGCCGCCGTACGCCTCCGCGAGGGCCTCGCCGGTGAAGACGAGCTGACGGCGCAGCCCGTCCGGCCCGAGGTCGGGCAGGTAGGCGTGGGACCAGGTGTGGTTGCCCAGCGTGTGGCCCTCGTCGACGATCCGGCGGACCAGCCCGGGGTGGGCCAGGGCGTGCAGGCCGATGCAGAAGAACGCGGCGGGCACCCCGTGGCGGCGCAGCACGTCCAGCACCTGCGGGGTGTGCACGGGGTCCGGACCGTCGTCGAAGGTGAGGGCCACGGCGGGCACGGTGCCGGCGCCGCCGACCAGGCACCGCCCCCGGCGGGCGAGTCGCCGTTCGACCGGGCCGGCCGCCGCCTCCGCGCCGAACGCCTCCTCCTCGCGGCCGGCCAGAATCCACGCCCCGGGGCCGAGCGGCACCAGCGCGTCGAGGCGGGTACGGCCGAGTTCGGCGAGCGCCTCGGCGGTGATCCGACCGTCCGTCAGCAGATGCCGGTCGGCCCGGTAGACGTCCAGGCCGGCCGCGGTGAGCGGGGTGTCGGCGATGCCGTTGGCGCTGTCGATGACGACGGCGAGCCCGCCGGGGGCGCGGTCGGCGAGTTCGGCCAGTCGGGCCACCGGCCGTTCCACGCCGCAGCGTTCGTACGGTTCGGCCGGGCCGAGGGCGCGGCCGTCCGCGTCCAGCAGACTGATCCGGTACCCGTCGCGCGTCAGTCCCACCCCGGCGAACCACATGGCGGTGCCCTCTTTCGTCCGTGCTGCTCCAGTCGTGCTTCCGACCCCCGTGGACACAGCTGCGCACGCCGCACGGGCCGGTCGGCCCCGGTGCGGCGCCCGGCAGCGGGCGGTTCGATCATACGGGCGAACGGCCCGGATTCACCTGCTGGAAGCGGGACTTCCGCTCGCCGGGCCGGGCAATCGCGGTCCGGGCGGCGGGGCCCACGGCACACGCAGGCCCGCCGTGGATGTGCAGAATCCCCCCTGTGCGATCACATATCTGACGTACAGTCATGTACCGGTGCGCGCCCCGCCCGGCCCGCACCGTTGGGACCGGACCGCCGCCGCCCGGCCCGGGGGCGGAGTCCGCCGAGGGGGAGGATCCAGACACCGTGGGAACGACACCCGTCACCGGCACCCAGGGGCAGGGCGGCAACAACACCCCGCCCCGCCGGAACCCGCAGCCCGGCACCGGCGCCACCGACTTCGAGGACACCGCGCTCGCCGACCAGCGCCTCGCCGGCGTCCCGCAGAAGGCGGCCCCGCTGCACCGGACCGTCGACCTGGCCGCGCGGGGCACCAACCCCTTCCCGCTGCCCTACGAGACCATCCAGTGGTACCACGGCACCCGCGACCGGGTGGTCGCCGGCCTCATCCGGCACACCGGCCGCTTCAACCCCGACGCCACCGGCGGCTACGGCAAGGCCTACGGCCCCGGCACCTACTTCGCGCCCACCGAGGCCACCGCCCGCCGCTACGGCGAGTACGTCTTCTGCACCGAGCTGCGCGACCTCACCCTCCTGGTCGTCCAGCAGCAGGGCGGCACCGTCGTCGACCACCACGACCTGTCCTGGCTCCGGACCGCCCTGAGCGCCGGCCTGCGGGACTCGCTCGCCCAGGCGATGCGCAGCAACACCACGGGCAACACCTGGACGGCGATCGCCCGTTGGGCCCGGGACAACGGCTTCCACGGCCTGCACCTGAAGGGCATCGAGGAGGTCGAGATCGTCACCGTCTTCACCGGCGTCCCCTGCGGCGTCCTCACCCGCATCACCGGGGAGTGACGGCACGCGGCCGGCTCCCGTCTGCCCGGCGGGAACCGGCCGCACGAGCGGCGGTACGGCAGCGACCCGGCGGGGCCGCAGTGCTCCGGCCGCCCCGGACGCCGAGGCGGCATTGCGGGCAGGTACGGAGGCTGGTAAATGTCGGCGTACGGTCAGTTCCCCGGCCGGACCGCCCACCACGCCCCGCCGCACCCGACCGCCCGCCGCCCGCCGCACCCGAGCGCCGATACCGTCCGCCACACCCCGGCGGACACCCCGCACGGCCGCGGCCCGAGGACCGAGCGCCACCCGGAAACCGTGCAACTCCGACACCCCGCACGCCCCGCGCCCCGCCGACCCCCAGGAGCCCAGGCCGTGAAAGTCCTCCTCTGCCCGCTCAGCGATCCCGGCTACCTCTACCCGGCCGTCGCCGTCGGGCGCGAGCTGCGCCGCCGCGGTCACGACACCACCCTGATCGCCCGGCACGGCGCCGCCCCCACCGCAGCCGCCGCCGGGATCCCGATGACCGCGGTCGAGGACGACAACGGCGCCGGACGGCTCTCCGTACGCTGCTGGTTCCGCCACCAACTCGGCCAGTACCGGGCCGTCCACGCCGAGGCGCGGGCCCGGCAGCCCGACGTCCTGCTCACCTCCGCGCTCTGCCACGGCGCCCTGCTCGCCGCCGAGCAACTCGGCCTGCCCGTGGTCGTCCTGGGCCTCGCCGCGCACCTCTGGCCGTACCCCGAGGGTGGCGCGGACGAGCCGGAGGAGCCGATCCTGCGGCACTGGCGGCTGCGCGAGACCGTCCGCTTCTACCGCGAACTGCGCGAGGAGGCCGGCTTCGCCCCCGTCGACGACCGCACCGCCGCCCGCGCCCTGATCGGCAGCCGGCTGCTGCTCCGCGGCGACCCCGCCCTCGAATACCCCGACACCCGGCTGCCCGCCGACGTCCACCACGTCGGCCCCTGCCTGTGGGAGCCCGCCCCCGACCCGGCCGTGGTCGACCCGCTGCTCGCCCACCCGGCCGGCCCGCCCAAGCGGCTCGTCTACGTCCACCTCGGGCGCACCTTCAAGGGCACCGACCTCTGGCCGCGGCTCAACGCCGCCTTCACCGACGGGCCGTTCCGGGCCGTCGTCGAACTCGGCCGCTCCGACAACCCCGCCCCGCACCCCCGGGCCGACATCACCACCGTCCGGCTCCCCTGGATGGCCCCGCTGGTCGAACACGCCGACCTCGTCGTCACCAGCGCCACCTCCGCACCCGTCCTGACCGCCCTCACCCGCGGCCGGCCCCTGCTGGTCGCGCCGGACGGCTCCGAACAACCGCTCCTCGCCGCGGCCTGCCTGCGCACCGGCGCCGCCCTCGACCTGCCCGAGGACGCCACCCCCGGACTGCTCACCCGCGCCCTCGCCGACAGCCGGCTGCACCGCGCCGCCGCCGAACTCGGTGCCCGGCTCAACGCCGCGGGCGGGGCCGCCCTGGCCGCCGACCACGTCGAGCAGGCCGCCCGCCGGCACCCCCGGCCCCGGCCGTCCCGGCAGCACCGCACCCGCCGACCCGCCGCGGCCGACACCCGCTGAACCGCACCGGCCCGCCACCCCCGGGCGGGGCGGCGGGCCGGGGTCGCCGGAAGGGCCGGGGTCGTCGGAGGTGTCCGGTGGTCGCGGGAGTTCAGTGGCCGGGGTGGTCGTCCGGATGGACCGCGATGTGGTCGCCCGCCAGCTCCACCGCCACCCGGTGCTCCATCCCCAACGCCTCCAGGAACTTCACCGGCAACTGC
>NZ_JBSGXP010000093.1:0-33861 GCF_053610105.1 Kitasatospora sp. NPDC054939
GCGAAGTGCTTCGCGTCGGATGCGGCGATGGAGATCACCACGGATGCGGTGCAGTTGCTGGGCGGGTACGGGTACACGCGGGACTACCCGTTGGAACGGATGATGCGGGACGCGAAGATCACGCAGATCTACGAGGGCACCAACCAGATCCAGCGCATCGTGATGGCCCGCAACCTCCCGTAGCGGCGCCCGGGTGCCGCGCGAGGAAGCCCGCGCGGCACCCGCCGCCCTCAGGCCGCCGCGGCCACCGCGGCCCGCATGCCCACCTTCCGCGCCGGGACGCCCGCCCAGACCTCGCCCGGGCCGGTCGAGCGGGTGAGCACCGCGTTCGCCCCGACGATCGTCCCGGCGCCGACCGTCAGCACGCCCTCCTTGCAGACCACCTTGGCGCCCGCGCACAGCACCGCGCCGTCCTCGACCACCACCCGGCGCATCCGGCTCTGCTCCTGCGGCACCCACGGGTCCGCGCGCCCGATGGTCACGCCGTTGTAGAGCGTCACGTCGGCCCCGAGCGTCGTGTACGGGTGCAGCACGGTGCCGAAGCCGCGGTGGAAGACGACCAGCCCGGGGCCGATCTCCGCGGCGGCCGGCACCTCCATGCCGTACAGCGCCAGGGCCTCCTGGACGAGCCGCCCGAACAGGCGGTGGCGGCGGCGGTAGACGAGGGCGGTGACAAGAGACATGCGCCCATTGTGTCGGCGCCGTCACACGTGGTCACCTCCGTGCGCAGAGCGTGCGGAGCGCGAAGGGGGCGGGCCGCACCCGGCGGCCCGCCCCCTCCCGCTGCCCGACTACTTGAAGTCCGGCACCGCGGTGTCGTTCCTGAACGCCTCGAAGACCTGCTTGGCCTTGGCGGAGTCCCACTTCACCGCGGACTCGCCGGTCGAGGTGCGGAAGTTCGGGTCGGCGATCGGCACGGTGATGCTCCGGCCGCCGCCGCCGTTGACGTCCTTCATGGCGAGGAAGAGCGAGCCCAGGTCGGTCAGGCCGGCGTCCTCGTCCACGATCAGGGTGCCGAGGCCCGAGTCGACCAGCGGGTAGAAGGTGAACGGGTTCAGCAGCGTGGTCGGCGAGGCGGCCTGCTTGGCCAGTGCGCCGAGGAACTTCTGCTGGTTGCGCATCCGGCCGAGGTCCTGGTCGGCCATCTGGTGGCGCTGGCGCACGAAGGCGAGCGACTGGGTGCCGGTCAGGGTCTGGCAGCCGGCCTTCAGGTCGAGGCCGGAGTCCCGGTCCTTGATGTCCTGCTCGATGCACATGTCCACACCGCCGACCGAGTCCACGATGCCGACGAAGCCCGCGAAGCCGATCTCCGCGTAGTGGTCGATCCGCAGGCCCGTGCTCCCCTCGACCGTCCGGGCGAGCAGCTTGCCGCCGCCCGAGGCGAACGCCGAGTTGATCTTCGCGGTGGTGGCCTTGACGGTCTTCCCGTTCTCGTTCACGTGCTCCGGGATCGGCACCCAGGAGTCGCGCGGGATGCTCATCAGGGTGTTCCCGCTGTCCCCGACGTGCAGGATCATCATCGAGTCGCTGCGCTTGCCGGCGCTGCGGCCGGTGTGCAGGTCCTCCTGCTCGGCATCGGTCAGGCCCTTGCGGCTGTCCGAGCCGACGATCAGCCAGTTGGTGCCCTTCCCGGCGGCGGGCCGGCCCGGGTAGTCGACGAGCACGTTCTCGTGGTTCAGCTTGGAGTCCGCCCAGAACCAGGTGGACACCGTCGTCACCATCAGCGCGACCACCAGGCCGACGATCGACCACTTGACGATCCGGCGCCGCGGCCAGCGGGTGGCCGTACCGGCCGGCCGGCCGTCACCGGGGCCCGAAGGACCGCCCGGCCCGCCCGGACCCGCGGGCCCGCCCGGCCGGCCCGAGCCCTGCGGGGGCACCGTGGGCCGCGCCGGGGCCTGGCCGCCCTGCGGCTGCCCGTACGTCTGCGGGGCGCCGAAGCCCTGCTGCTCGTCGCCGTAGCCCCGGTCGCCGTACCCCTGCCGGGGCGCGCCCTGCGGAGCGGCCGGCTGCTGCCCGTACCCCCGGGGCGCCGCAGCACCCGGGCCGCGCGGGTTCAGCGAAGCCGGCAGGGGCGGCTCGGCCGCGCCGCCGCCGTGCCCGTAGGCGCCGCCGCCGTTGCCGCCGCTCCCGCCGTGCGGGTTCCCGCCGCCGCCCGGGCGGCCCTCCTGCCACGTGTTCATGTGGGAGAGGATGCCCGACGCCGGATCCGGTGACTCCCCCCGGGGCCCCCACCGGACCGCTTGTAGCCGTTTTGATGCAGGCGGGGGACGGTCCGGACGCATGTTCGCCGGATCGTGCACGGGCGACCGGCGCCGCGCCGCGGCCGACCGCCGGACCGTCCCACCCCTCGCACGCCCGCCGCCCACCAGCTGGGACCGACCTTGACCGGCCCGAAGAGCGCGTGTTTGCATGACGGCCATGGATCAGCGAAGGACTCTCACGCGTCGGCGCCACGTCGACCTGCAGCGTGTGTCCTGTTCGCTCTGTCGCGGCTGACGCCCGACCGTCGCACACCTCCGCGCCACCGCTGCCCGCGCAGCGTCCTTCCCGCCGTCCCGGCCCGCCCGCGCCACCGTCGCCCCGGGCCCGTCCGGACGCGCCTCCGCTTCCTGCCCCAGAGGTGAAATCCATGGCCACCGTCCTGTCCGTCTCCGGTTCCCCCTCGGCGACCTCCCGCACCACCCGCCTGCTGCGCCACGTCGACGCCCGGCTGGAGGCGCACGGCCACCACGTCGTCCCGTTCGAGGTCCGCAGCCTGCCCGCGCAGCCGCTGCTCGCCGCGGACACCTCCCACCCGGAGATCGCCGCCGCCCTGGAGCTGTTCGCCCGGGCCGACGGCGTGGTGATCGGCACCCCCGTCTACAAGGCGGCCTACTCCGGCCTGCTCAAGACCCTGCTGGACGTGCTCCCGCAGTACGCGCTGACCGGGAAGGCCGTCCTGCCGCTGGCCACCGGCGGCTCCACCGCGCACGTCCTCGCGGTGGACTACGCGCTGCGCCCGGTGCTCAGCTCGATGGGCGCCGGCCACATCACCCAGGGCTGGTTCGTGCTCGACCGCGACATCACCGTCCGGGACGACGGCGGCACCGCGATCGAGCGCGGGACGGACGTCCTGCTGACCCCCGTGGTCGACGCCTTCGCGGCGGCCCTGGACCGCTTCGCCCAGCCCGTGCTGGCCTGCTGAGAAAGATACTGACGAGTCGTCAGTCCGCCCCGTACGGGCCCACCCCGAGACGGGTGGGCCCGACCCCTAGGGGGAGGGCGGGGGCACCCCGTACATCTGTGGTTGAGGCGCTTCCTACCGCCGGAGGACGAGGGATCCGCCGCCCGCTCCTAACGTTGTGGTCATCCCCGCTCGTGCGTCGGAACCCCGGGAAACCGGTGGAGCCCGCCGCACCCGGTGGGTGGGGCTGACCCCCGGTCGAGAAGGGGTGCCTGCGCCATACCGGCGCACGCACCGGCTCGGAGAGGCTGAGGGTCTACGGGTGGGCCCACTTCTTAGGAGACTCCAGTGACGACGGCAGCAGCAGCCGTGTACGACCCCCAGCTCCCCGGCGGCGCCTCCGCCGTCGCGGCCTCCGCACGGCAGGTCACCAAGGCGTACGGCACCGGCGAGACCCGGGTCACCGCGCTCGACGCGGTCGACGTGGACATCCAGCGCGGCCGGTTCACCGCGATCATGGGCCCCTCGGGCTCCGGCAAGTCGACCCTGATGCACTGCCTCGCGGGCCTCGACACCGTCACCGAGGGCCGGATCTGGATCGGCGAGACCGAGATCACCGGCCTCAAGGACAAGCAGCTCACCAAGCTGCGCCGGGACAAGATCGGCTTCATCTTCCAGGCCTTCAACCTGCTCCCGACGCTGAACGCGCTGGAGAACATCACGCTCCCGATGGACATCGCCGGCCGCAAGCCGGACACCGCCTGGCTCGACCAGGTCGTGGAGACGGTCGGCCTGGCCGGCCGCCTCAAGCACCGGCCCACCCAGCTCTCCGGCGGCCAGCAGCAGCGCGTCGCGGTGGCCCGGGCGCTGGCCGCCCGCCCCGAGATCATCTTCGGCGACGAGCCGACCGGGAACCTCGACTCCCGGGCCGGCGCCGAGGTGCTGACCTTCCTGCGCCGCTCGGTGGACGAGCTGGGCCAGACCATCGTCATGGTCACCCACGACCCGGTCGCCGCCGGCTACGCGGACCGCGTGCTGTTCCTCGCCGACGGCGTGCTCGTCGACGAGATGCACGCCCCGACCGCCGACTCCGTCCTCGAACGCATGCGCCGTTTCGACGGCAAGCGCACCAGCTGAGCGGGGGAACACGGGACCATGCTGCTCAAGACCTCACTACGGAGCTTCTTCGCCCACAAGGGCCGGATGATGCTCTCCCTCGTCGCCGTGGTGCTGTCGGTCGCCTTCGTGTCCGGCACATTGGTGTTCTCCAACACCGCGACCAGCACTTTTGACAAGCTCTTCGCCTCGACCGCCTCCGACATCTCCGTCCGCGCCGCCGACACCGGCATCGGCTCCGACAACGACGAGAACCAGCGCGGCAGGACCGCGACCGTCCCCGTCGACGCCGTGCAGAAGGTCGCCGCCCAGCCGGGCGTGAAGACGGTCATCGGCCAGGTCATGGTGCAGAAGGCCACCCTGGTCAACCCGGCCACCAACAAGGCCGTCGGCCCGACCACGGGTGCCCCGACCCTGACCGGCAACTGGGAGGACATCCCGCGCAACCCGCTGGAGATCACCTCCGGCCACGCGCCGAAGGGCGGCGACCAGATCGTGCTGGACGCCGACACCGCCAAGAAGGCGGGTCTCGGCATCGGCAGCAAGCTGCGCGTCCTCACCGACACCAAGCACGACTTCACCATCGTCGGCATCGCCACCTTCACCACCACCAACCCCGGTGCGGCGATGGCGTTCATGGACACCCCGACCGCGCAGCAGGTCCTGCTCGGCCAGGCCGCGTTCACCTCGGTCGAGGCGTTCGGCGACGGCAGCCGCGACAACGAGCGGCTCAAGGCCGATGCGCTCGGCGCCCTGGGCGGCGACTACCAGGTCAAGACCGCGGCCGAGCAGAAGGAGGAGGGCAACAAGGACGTCGGCGAGTTCCTCGGCTTCATGAAGAAGGCGATGCTCGGCTTCGCCCTCATCTCCGTGATCGTCGGCGGCTTCCTGATCGTCAACACCTTCTCGATGCTGGTCGCGCAGCGCACCCGGGAGATCGGTCTGCTGCGGGCCGTCGGCGGCAGCCGCCGCCAGGTCAACCAGTCCGTGCTGGTCGAGGCCCTGATCCTCGGCGTGCTCGGCTCGACGCTCGGCATCGGGGCCGGCATGGGTCTGGCCCTCGGCCTGATCCAGCTGATGAAGGCCGTCGGGATGAACCTGTCCACCTCACTGGTGATCGGGGCGGACGCGTTGATCTGGGGCTACCTGGTCGGCGTCCTGGTCACCCTGTTCGCCGCCTACTTCCCGGCCCGCCGGGCGAGCAAGATCGCGCCGATCGCCGCCCTGCGCGACCACGGCACCCCCTCCGAGGGTCGCTCCAAGAGCGTCCGCACCATCGTCGGCCTCGTCCTCACCGGCGGCGGCGGCGCCCTGCTGGCGCTCGCGGCCGGCGCCGACACGGCCTCGGCCGGCGGTCAGCTGCTCGGCCTGGGCGTGCTGCTCACCCTGATCGGCTTCGTGGTGCTCGGCCCGCTGCTGGCCACTGCGGTGGTCCGGGTGCTCGGTGCCCTGCTGCCCGCGGTCTTCGGCCCGTCGGGCAAGCTCGCCCAGCGCAACGCGATGCGCAACCCGCGGCGCACCGGTGCCACCGCCGCCGCGCTGATGATCGGTCTGGCGCTGGTGATCGGCACCTCGGTCTTCACCTCCTCGGCGATCAAGTCCACCAACGAGCAGATCGACAAGTCGGTCGGCGCGGACTACATCGTCGACGGCGGCCGGGGCGGCCTCAATGCCGAGATGGTCGCCGCCGCCCGGAACACCCCGGGCATGGACCACATCGTCGAGCAGAAGATCCAGCCCGCGATCTTCACCCTGCCGAACGGCAAGAAGGCCGACGACGTCGCGGTCTCCGCGGTGTCGCCGAAGTTCACCGAGGACTTCCGGATCACCGTGAAGTCCGGCTCGCTGGAGTCGATCAAGCAGGGCTCGATCACGGTCGGCGAGGAGTTCGCCAAGGACAACGGCCTCAAGCTCGGCGACGCGGTCGCCGTCGACTACGGCAAGGGCCGCACCCAGTCGCTGCCGATCGGGGCGATCACCTCGAAGAGCGACTCCCTCTTCCAGGGCGCCTTCTTCACCACCATCGAGACCCTGGGCAAGGCCCTCCCGGCCGAGGACCAGGAAGCCTCCATCGCGCTCTTCGGCAAGGCCGCCGCCGGCGCCGACGTGGCCAAGACCCTCACGGCCCTGCAGGACTCCCTCAAGGAGTACCCGCAGCTGATGATCAAGGACCAGGCCGGCTACAAGGAGCTGGTGCAGGAGCAGGTCAACACGCTCCTGTACATGGTCTACGGCCTGCTCGGCCTGGCCATCGTGGTCGCCGTGCTCGGTGTCGTGAACACCCTGGCGCTCTCGGTGGTGGAGCGGACCCGTGAGATCGGCCTGCTGCGGGCGATCGGGCTCTCCCGCCGCCAGCTGCGCCGGATGATCCGGCTGGAGTCCGTGGTGATCGCCCTGTTCGGCGCCGTCCTCGGCACCGGCCTGGGCCTGGCCTGGGGCGTCACCACCCAGCAGGTGCTGAAGGAGCAGGGGCTGAACTCGCTGGCCATCCCGACCGGCACCATCCTCGCCACCATGCTGGCGGCGGTGCTGATCGGCCTGGTGGCCGCGCTGGTCCCGGCCTTCCGGGCCGGCCGGATGAACGTCCTCGCGGCCATCGCGACGGACTGACCCGTCCCGACCCCCGCAGGGGCCGTCCCGCACCGGGGCGGCCCCTGCGGGCGTTCGCGGCCGCTGCGGTGGCCGGCTTTCAGGGGCAGAGGAACTCGTCGGCGGTGGCGGCGTGCACGGCCGGCGCCGCCGCGGGGGCGGTGGCGGACGGGGGAGCGGCCGGGGGCGTGGAGGCCGGGGCGGCGGGGCCGGTGGGCTGGTAGTCGCTGCCCGCGTACACCTGCAGGGTCGGTCCGAGTCCGGGGACCGCGATCAGTTCGGCGCCCGGCAGCGCGGCGGCGAGCGTCCGGGCCGACTGGTCCCAGCGCGGGTCGTAGCGGACGGCCGTCCGGCCGGGGGAGGAGCCGGCCGGGGCGTTGGAGGCCGCTCCGGTGGTGGCGAAGCCGGCCCGGCGCAGGTCGGCGTCGACCCGGGCGCCGAGTCCGGACGTCCCGGCGGCGTTGAACACCTGGACGTGCACCTGCTCCGGCGCCACCGCGGGGGACGGCCCCGAGGCGGCCGCGGGGGCGGGCGGCGCGTCGGTGCGGCTCAGCGGCCGTCCCTGCCGGACGGCGTCGAACAGGGCCTTCGCGCCCGCGGCGTCCCAGAGCACGGTCGAGCCCCAGCCGGCCACCGGGTGGTCGAGGTCGGCCAGCGGGACGGTCGCGAAGTCGGCCCGGCCGGTCGTGAGGTCCTTCATCCGGTGGGCGAGGGTGAGCAGGTCGTCGGTGCTGAGGTCCCGGTCGGCCTTGACCGCTCCGAGCACGCCGTCGGCGACCCGGGCGAGCCGGACCGGGTTGAGCAGGGCGCCGCCGTCGGTGAGCCCGTGCAGCAGCTGGGCGACCAGCTTCTGCTGGCGGTGCATCCGGCCGAGGTCGGCGCTGCCGTCCACGTGCCGGGCCCGGACGTACTTGAGCGCCCCGGCGCCGTCCAGGGTGCTGGTGCCGGCGGGGAGGTCCAGCCCGGAGTACTCGTCCCTGAGCGGTTTGGCGGTGCACACCCGGACCCCGCCGAGGGCGTCCACGGCGGAGACGAAGGCGGCGAAGTCGATCTGCAGGTAGTGGTCGATCCGCAGGCCGGTGTTCTGCTCGACGGTGGCGACGGTCAGCCCGGGCCCGCCGAGCCCGTAGGCGGCGTTGATCTTGCCCTTGGCGGCCGGCACCTCGCGGCGGGTGGCGAGGTCGCGGTGGGCCGGGATGTCGACGTAGGAGTCGCGGGGGATCGAGAGGACGGTGGCCCGGCCGCCGTCGCCGGAGAGCCGGACGATCATCATGGTGTCGGTGCAGCGGCAGGACTCGCCGCCCGCGTGCAGGACCTCCTTGAGGGTCTTCTCCGGGATGCCGGCGCGCTCGTCGGTGCCGACCACCAGGAAGGTCGTGGAGCCGTCGTCCGCGGGCCGGGCCCGGTCGCCGCTGAAGGCGTCCACCCGGTCGATCGAGCCGACGCCGTGCAGCACCGCCCAGCCGCTGCAGGAGGTGGCGAGGACGGAGAAGGCGATGCCGGCGGCCAGTCGGCGCGCCCATCGGAGGCGTGGTCCGGGAGCGGTGGCGCATCGGGAGACGGGCATCTCTCGGATGGTAGGGGCGGGCCGAGCCGGGCCGGGCGGGGGCGCGCCGGGGCGGGAGGGTACGGTGGGCGCGGTCGGCGGAACGTTCCTCCGACCGGCCGGGTCCGGTGCCCCCGCGCAAAGGGCCAGACCGGGACAAGACGGCGGCCGGTCGGCACCGGTACGGTTGGCCTCGATGAACACCAAGGCTGCTGAGGAGCTGCCGGCGGTCTCTGTGATCATGCCGGTGCTCAACGAGGAACGACACCT
This sequence comes from Kitasatospora sp. NPDC054939, assembly GCF_053610105.1. Taxonomy (NCBI): domain Bacteria; kingdom Bacillati; phylum Actinomycetota; class Actinomycetes; order Kitasatosporales; family Streptomycetaceae; genus Kitasatospora; species Kitasatospora sp. NPDC054939. The sequence goes on from NZ_JBSGXP010000093.1 coordinate 8,688, forward strand.
GCGTACGGCTGTCCGGCACATCCTCGAACAGGACTACGCCGGGCCGATGGAGGTGGTGATCGCCCTCGGACCGTCCACCGACCGTACCGCGCAGATCGCCGCCGAGCTCGCGGCCGAGGATCCGCGTGTCCGCACGGTCGAGAATCCCACCGGGCGCACCCCCGCGGGGCTGAACGCCGCGATCCGCGGGTCGAGTCATCCGATAGTGGTACGCGTCGACGGGCACGGCCTGCTGACCCCGGGGTACATCACCACCGCGGTCCGGCTGCTCGGCGAGATGGAGGCGGCCAACGTCGGCGGCATCATGTTCGCCGAGGGCGAGACCGAGTGGGAGAACGCGGTCGCCGCCGCGATGACCTCCAAGATCGGGGTCGGCAACGCGGCCTTCCACACGGGTGGCCTGGCCGGCCCGGCGGACACCGTCTACCTCGGGGTCTTCCGCCGCGAGGTGCTGGAGCGGCTGGGCGGCTACAACGAGGAGTTCGTCCGCGCCCAGGACTGGGAGCTGAACTACCGGATCCGCCAGGACGGCGGGCTGGTCTGGTTCACCCCGCAGCTGCGCGTCACCTACCGGCCCCGGCCGAGCGTGAAGGCCCTGGCGAAGCAGTACAAGGACTACGGCCGCTGGCGCCGGGTGGTCACCCGCTACCACCGCGGCTCGGTCAACCTGCGCTACCTCGCGCCGCCGGCCGCCCTGCTGACCGTGCTGCTCGGCACGGTGCTGGGCGTCGCCGTCCACCCGGCCCTCCTCGCCCTGCCCGGGGCCTACCTGCTCGGCATCCTGGGCGGCGCCGCGGTCGAGGGGCGCGGCCTGTCGGCGCGGGCGAAGGCGATGCTGCCGGTGGCCCTGGTGACGATGCACCTCAGTTGGGGCTTCGGCTTCCTCACCTCGCCGCGCTCGCTGGCCCGCAGGGTGATCGGCAGCCGCGCCCCGGCCGCCGCCGACGTGGTCTCCGAGGTCGGCTGAACGCAATTCCCGGACCCGCCCTCCTGCCCCGCCGCCCGGCGCTATCGTCGGGCCCCATGGGGACAGTTGAGGGCGGGTCTGCCGTTGGCGCCCGGATCGAGGCGAGTGCGGACGTGGACGGCCGGGCCGCGATCGGCGCGGGGACGACGGTGTGGCACCTCGCCCAGGTGCGCGAGGACGCCGTGATCGGCGCGGACTGCATCATCGGGCGCGGCTCCTACGTCGGCCCGGGCGTCCGGATCGGGGACCGGGTCAAACTGCAGAACCACGCGCTGGTGTACGAACCGGCGGTGCTGGAGGACGGCGTCTTCGTCGGGCCCGCGGCCGTGCTGACCAACGACCTCTACCCGCGGTCGGTCGACGTCGACGGGCGGTTGAAGCGCGGTGAGGACTGGCACGCCCGGGGCGTGACCCTGCGCGAGGGCTGCTCGATCGGCGGCCGGGCGGTGCTGGTCGCCGGGGTGACGGTCGGCCGGTGGGCGCTGGTCGCGGCGGGTGCGGTGGTGCACCGGGACGTCCCGGACTTCGCGCTGGTCGCCGGGGTGCCGGCCCGGCGGATCAAGTGGGTCGGCCGGGCGGGCGAGCCGCTGGAGCCGGCCGGGGCGGACCGCTGGCGCTGCCCGCGCACCGGCGCGGAGTACCGCGAGGCCGACGGGGAGCTCAGCGAGGTCTGAGGCGGCGCTACTTGGCGCAGACGTCGGTGTCGTCGGCCTGCACCCGCTGGAGGTCCTCGGGGGCCTCGGTGGGGGCGGCGGACGGTGCGGCGGTGGCGAGCGCGTCCTTGCCGAGCACCAGCACCAGCGGGTCCTGGGCGCCGGCCTTCGGATCCTCCCGGAGGGCCGAGGCCGGGAGCCCGAGGGCGGCGGCCAGTGCGGCGGCCCGTTCGGCCCGACCCGGCGGGTGGCTCAGCGAACTGGTCGCCGCGGCGGGGGCGTTGGCGGCGGTGGCGGCCCGGCTCCAGCCCTGGGCGGCCAGCCGCTCGACGGCCTTCTGGGCCTGTCCGGGCGTCCCGGTGCCGTTGCGTACGGTGACCCGGAGGTCCTTGGCGGCGGCGGCCGGAGAGGGGGCGGCCGGGGAGGCGGCGGAGGGACCGGCCGCGGCGGGGGCGTCGGCGGCCGGCGCGGGCGCCGCGGTCAGCGAGCGGTCGTTGGCGACCAGCGAGAAGACCTGAGCGGCGTCCGGCTGCTTGAGGGCCAGCCGGTTGGGGTCCTTGGGGTCGTCGACCACCGGCACGGTGGCGAAGGTGATCTTGCCGGTGTCGACCCCGGCGACGTCCAGGGCGAGGTCCTTCAGCTTGTCGACGCTCCCGATCCCGGAGTCCACCGTGAGCGCCTTGGTGGCGGCGTCGGCGAGCTTCCAGAGCTTGGCCGGGTTGGTCAGGGTGTCGCCGCTCTTGATCTTGCGGATCATCGAGCCGATGAACTGCTGTTGGAGCGGAATGCGGGTCAGGTCGCCGCCGAGGCCCACCGCGTGCCTGGTCCGGACGAAGGCCAGCGCCTGGTCGGCCTGCACCACGTGCCGGCCCTTGCCCATCTTCAGGTGCGAGTCGGGGTCGTCGATGTCCTTGGCCGCGCACACCTCGACCCCGCCGACGGCGGTGGAGAGCGTTTTGACGGCCTCGAAGTCGACCATGACGAAGTGGTCGACCCGAATTCCGGTGATCTTTTCGACGGTCTTCCAGGTGCAGCCGGGATCGCGGCCGTCCTGCCCCAGGCTCTCGTTGAACATGGCCCGCGCGGCGCCCGGGACCGTCTTCCCGTCGGCGGTCCGGCATTCCGGAATGGGCACCATCAGATCGCGCGGAATGCTGAGTACGGTCGCATTGCTGCGGTCCTTGGCGATGTGGAACAGCAGGGTGGTGTCGGCGTGCCCGGCGCTGCCCTCGTCGCCGTACTCCCGGCCCAGGCCCGCCCGGCTGTCGGTGCCCAGCACCAGGATGTTGAGCGCGTCGCCGACCGGCTTCGGCCGCTCCTCCTCGCTGCCCAGCTGCACCTTGACGGCGGTGATGTTGTGGTTGAAGTGCTGGTAGGCGTAGTACGCGCCGCCGCAGCCGGCCACCAGCGCCATCGCGCCGACCCCGGCCGTCCACTTGAGGACCCGGCGCCGCCGACCGCGGCCCGCCCGTCGCCGGCGCGCGGCCCGGCCGCCGGGGTTCGGCCCGGCCTCGCCGGAGCCCTCCCCGCCGGTCGCGGGGGCGGGGTCGGGAGCGGCGGTGCGGCGCTGGTGGGGGATGCCGGGGGAGGGGTCCAGCCGGTACTGGCCGGTCGCGGGATCCAGCACCCACCGGTCGGCGGGATCGACGTCCTGCGGGTTCTGCTGCACGGGGTTCCCTCCCTCCGGTGACACGGTCGGGCCGGGCGCACCGTGCGCGCCGACCCGGACACACTAGACGAGTCGGGTGGGGGGAATGTTCCGCGTGTGATATCCGCCATGCCCAACGGCGCGGATGTGACGGGGATTGTTTCGAGTTCCCAGGTATGTGTACGAATAGCCCGCGCCGACCGCCGGTCAGCGCGCCGTGCAGCCGTCCGAATCGGCCGTCCGGCCCTCGAAGACGGGTGGCACGCTCGCACTGGCGCCCGCCCCCGCCGAGGGTTTCGCACCGGCCGACGGCGCGGCCGACGGGGTGGCGGGCGGTGTTGCGGACGCGGTCGCCCGCGCGGTGGCCGACAGGTCCCCGGCGGCGGCGCCGGCGGCTCCGGAGGCCGCCGGACGGACGGTCACCGGCCGGTCCTCGCGCAGCGCCGTGAACAGCGCGTCGGTCTGCGGCTGCACGAACTCGTCGCGGTCCGAGTCGTAGCGGTAGGGCCGGCGGGGTGCGGTCAGCAGGGCGACGTCCTGCGGCGGGATGCCCCGCAGCTCCTGGGTGAGGTCGTACAGCTCGCCGAGCGAGGAGAGCCCGGCGTCCGCCTGGACGGCGGAGGTCGCCGCGTCCAGCAGCGGCCACAGCTTCGTCGGGTTGAACAGCACCCCCTGCGACTGCACCTTGCGCACCAGCGCCGCCAGGAACTGCTGCTGGCGCCCCATCCGCTGGGTGTCGCTGCCGTCGCCCAGGCTCTCCCGGGCCCGGACGTAGCCGAGTGCCTGCTCGCCGTCGAGGGTCTGCCGGCCGGCGGGCAGGTCCAGCCGGGCGTCCTTGTCGTGGATCGCCTTCGGCACGCAGACCTCGACCCCGCCGACGGCGTCCACCATCGTCTTGAAGCCGGTGAAGTCGACGATCACGTAGTGGTCGATCCGGATGCCGCTGAGCTGTTCGACGGTCCGGATCGCGCAGGACGGGCCGCCCGCCTCGAAGGCCGCGTTGAACTGCATCAGCCGCGGCGCGGTCCGGGTGCCGTCCGGCCGCTCGCAGACCGGAACGGTCACCATCACGTCGCGCGGGATGCTCACCGCCGTCGCGCGCCGCCGCCCGGCGGCCAGGTGCAGCAGGATCGTGGTGTCCGAGCGCCGCCCGCCCACCTCGCCGTACGCGGCGTTGGCGCCGGTCCGGTCGTCGCTGCCGATCAGCAGGATGTTCTCGGCGCCCCGGGCCGCGGCCGTCCGGCTGGGGCGGTCGGCCTCCAACTGGGCCAGCAGCCGGTCGGTGGTGTCGTCCGTCCGGATGTTGCCGTCCAGCTTGCGGTAGGCCGCGTAGAGCAGGACACCGCCGGCCAGCAGCAGGAAGGCGACGGCGCCGGCGGTGATCAGCAGCCACCGCCGGCGCCTTCGCCGGGTCCTTCTCGGGGGGCCGCCCCCGGCCGGGGGGCCGTCGGCCGCGGCTCCGTCGGTCGGGGGTCCGCCCGTGGGCGGTTCGTCAGTCGGGGAGTGCGCGCGGTCGTCCTCGGCCATGGCAGGCATCCCTACCCGCCGGACCGGACCGCCCGGTCACCCGAGGCGCAGTGTCACCCGTTCGGATTCCAGCCGCTTCTCCCACTGGTCCGCGCCGAGTCCGCCGGAGTTCCGGCAGAGCACCACCGAGGCACCGGCCGCCAGCGGGGCCAGCAGCCCGGCCTCCAGGCCCGTCCAGTCGTCGTACGACAGGGTGGAGAGCACCCGGTCGCCCGGATTCAGGCCGAGGCGGGCGGCGCCCTCGCGGGCCAGCGCGACCGTCTGCTCGCCCGTCAGCTTGAGCGGCAGCCCGTCGACGGCGGTCTCCAGCGCGGGGGCGTCCGGGGCGACCGGCGAGTACGGCGCGAAGCGGTCGCCCTGGCCGGGTACCTCGGCGGCGTAGTCGAGGAAGCCGTCCGGGCGCTGCGGGAAGCGTCCGCCGAGCGGGCGCAGCGCGAGGGCCACCCGCTCGCCCTCGCAGGCGTGCGCGGCCTCCAGGCCGTCCGGTCCGCTGACCACCAGGTCGGCGGCGGCCGGGTCGCCGGCGGGCAGCGCGGTCACTCCGACGGACCAGCAGGCCAGCAGCCAGACGGCGCTCTGCCAGTGGGCGGGCAGCAGCAGGGCCGCCCGGTCGTCGGGACCGGCGTTCAGCTCGTCCTGGAGCAGGTTGGCGGTCTTGGCCACCCAGTTGTCGAAGGTCCGGGCGGAGAGCTCGACCCGTTCGCCGGTGGCGTCGTCGTAGAAGGTGACCAGCGGGGCCGAGGGGTCGACGGAGGGAGTACCCCCTCGCAGGTATGCGTGCAGCAGCTCGACGGGGGTGCGGGCATCGGCAGCGAAAGGCGCAGTCATGGTGCGCCCCAGCCTACGGCCTCCGACCTGGCGGCCGGGAGGGTGGCAGGGGTGCCGGATCCGCCGTGGCGTCAGTTCCCTTTTGCGGTGAATATCCCGATTATGCGTATCTCACTTCCCGCGGTCGCCGCCGTCGCCGGCTGCACCGCCCTGCTGCTCCTGCCGTCCTCCTCCGCCGCGGCCGAACCGACCCCCCGCTCCCGCACCTCGGCCGGGGGCGGCTCCGTCACCTCGCTGCCGCTGGCCGGCCCCGGACTGGCCCCCCGCACCACCCGGCCGTTCGCCCTCGTCGGGGTCAGCTGGGACGACCCCGCGCACTCGCTCGACCACGCCACCGTCCGCGTCCGGGTGCGCAGTACGGCCACCGGGCGGTGGAGCGACTGGCACCGGCTGGAGACCGACGCCGACGGACCCGACGCGGCCGGTGCCGACGGCGGACGCGGCGCCCGCGGCTCCACCGCCCCGCTCTGGACCGGCCCCAGCGACGGCGTGGCGGTCGAGGTGCTGCCCGGCCGCGGCGGACTGCCCCGGGGGCTGCGGGTCGAGCTGGTCGACCCCGGGCAGGGGGCACCCGCCGACTCCCCGCGGGTGCTGCCCTCCGAGGGCCCGACCGTCCGGCAGCCCGGCCGGCGGGCCGACGACCACTCCGCGCCCCGGCCCGGCATCGTCACCCGGGCCGGCTGGGGCGCCGACGAGTCCTTGCGCGAACCGGGCTTCGTCTACACCGGGAACGTCCGCGCGGTGTTCGTCCACCACACCGCCACCGCCACCCAGTACGCCTGCTCCGACGCCCCCCAGGTGATCCGGGCGATCTACCAGTACCACGTACAGAGCAACGGCTGGCGGGACATCGGCTACAACTTCCTGGTCGACCGCTGCGGCACGATCTACGAGGGCCGGGCCGGCGGCGTCGCGCAGCCCGTCCTCGGCGCGCACACCCTCGGCTTCAACACCGACTCGGCGGGCGTCGCCGCGCTCGGCACCTTCACCGGCGACGCCCCGCCGCAGGAGCTGGTCGACGGCCTCGGGAAGATCGCCGCCTGGAAGCTCGGCCTCACCGGCCAGGACGCCGCCGGACGGACCGACCTGGTCTCCGCCTCCGACGCCAGCCTGCACCCCAAGGGCAGCAAGGTCTCCTTCGCCGCCGTCTCCGGCCACCGGGACGCCGTCAACACCGACTGCCCCGGTGCCCGGCTCTACGAGCGCCTGGGCGACGTCCGCACCCTCGCGGCCCGGCTGCAGGGCCGCTAGAGGGCGGAGGCCTACAGCGGCCCCGGGCCGCGGGCGACCAGCTCGCCCAGCTCCGCGGTCAGCGCCCGGCCCAGGTCGGGCCGCAGGTCGTACCCGGCCGGGGTGGTCTGCAGCAGGGCGATCCGCCAGCCGGCGCCCGCGTTGACGGCGGTCATGGTCTGGACGGCGTTCAGCGCGGGGTCCAGCTGCTCGCTGTCGTCCGGCACCATGCCCGCGACGGCGTCCAGCTGCGCCACCCCGGGCCCGAGCGCCCGCACCCGGCGCACCTTGGCCACGTACTCGGGGGTGCTGTGCTCGGCGAAGATCCGGCCCACCTCGGCGGCGATCGCCGAGCGGCCCCGGTAGTGGCTCCCGTCGAAGCCGATCATCTCGCCGTCCAGCGCGAACGGTCCGGCGAAGGCCGAGCCGTCGCGCAGGTTCCAGCCGTCCAGTGCCCGGTGGTAGAGGGCGCACACCGCGTTCTCGTCCCCGTGGGACAGCTCCGGCAGCCGCGTATCGTTCATATCCCCATGGTCCGCGAAGGCGGCCCGGGCGGACAGCGGAGCACGGACGGGTACGGGAGGCGGTGGCGGTGGCGGCCGAGGCGGTGCGGAGCTGGCGGCCCGGCTACCCGCTGGACGTGGCCCGCACCCTGCTGCCGCTGCGCCGCGGCCCGGGCGACCCGGCGTACCGGACCACCGGCGACGGCGCGGTCTGGCGCGCCTCCCGCACCCCGGCCGGCCCCGGCACGCTGCGGGTGCTGGCCCGCCCGGCGGAGGGCGTGGTGGAGGCGGCGGCCTGGGGCCCGGGCGCGGAGTGGCTGCTGGACCGGCTGCCGGTGCTGTTCGGCGCCGAGGACGACCCGGCCGCCCTGGTGCTTCCGCCGGGCCCGCTGCGGGACGCCCAGCGCAGCACCGCCGGGGTCCGGCTGGTGCGCACCGGGCTGGTGCTGGAGTCGCTGGTGCCGGCCGTGCTGGAGCAGAAGGTCACCACGGCCGAGGCGTACCGCTCCTGGCGGACCCTGCTGCAGGACTTCGGCACCCCGGCGCCCGGACCGGCCGAGGGCATGCGGGTGGCGCCCTCGGCCCGGGCCTGGGCGCTGGTGCCGAGCTGGGAGTGGCACCGGGCGGGCGTCGACCCGCGGCGGTCGGCCGTGGTGCAGCGGGCGGTCCGGCTGGCGGCCCGGCTGGAGGAGGCGTCGGCGATGGGGCACGCCGAGTCGTTCGCCCGGCTGACCGGCGTGCCGGGCATCGGGGTCTGGACGGCGGCGGAGACCCTGCAGCGCTCCAACGGGGATCCGGACGCCGTCTCGGTCGGCGACTACCACCTGCCGAACACGGTCGGCTGGGCGCTCGCCGGCCGGGCGCGCAGCGACGACGCCCAGATGCTGGAGCTGCTGGAGCCGTACCGGCCGCACCGGTACCGGGTCTGCCGGCTGCTGCTGGCCGCCGGGGCCCGGGCGCCGCGGTACGGCCCCCGGCTCACCCCCAACGACCACCGCCGGCGCTAGGGCCGTCTAGCGGACCACCACGTACGGGTCGGCCGGGCGCTCGGGGCGCGGGCGCGGTGCCCCGGCGGGCCGGCCGACGGCGACGGCGCCCATCGGGTCCCAGTCGGCCGGGAGGTCGAGGGCGGTGCGGACGGTGTCGCGGCAGAACATCGTCGAGGAGACCCAGGCGGAGCCGTAGCCCTCGCCGGTGAGCGCGACCAGCAGGTTCTGCACGGCGGCGCCGACGGCGACGGTGAACATCTCGCGCTCGGCGGCGGCCCGCCGGGCGTCCGGGTAGCTGTGCGAGCCGTCCATGACCAGGCAGGGGACGACCAGGTAGGGGGCGTCCCGCAGGACCTGGCCGCGGGCGGTGCGGCGGGCGGTCCTGGCCTCGTCCCAGCCGTCGAGCTCGCGCAGGTCCCGCTGCCAGGCGGCGAGCATGGCGTCCAGCAGGCGGGTGCGGGTCTCCGGCGCCTCCAGCAGGACGAACCGCCAGGGCGTGGTGTGGTGCGGGGCCGGGGCGGTCACCGCGGCGGCGACCGCGCGGCGGACGGCGCCCGGGTCGACCGGCTCGGCGGTGAAGCTGCGGACGGTGCGCCGCAGGGTGACGGCCTGCCGCAGCGCCTCCGAGGTGCCGAGGCGGAACATGTCGTCGGCGGCGGGCCGTACCAGCGGCCGGGCGCCGGGGCCGTCCTCGGTGGTGACCAGGTGGCCGAGGCCGCGGACGACGGCGACCGGGGTGCCGGTGGCCTTGCCCTTGACCAGGTCTCCGGCGGCGGCCAGTTCGTCCGCGGTGGCGGTGACGGTGAGGGCCAGCTCGTTGCCGTGGGTGTCGCGGCGGCCCCGGTGGTCCTCCAGGACGGCGAGCCCGGCGGCGCCGATCGCGACGTCGGTGAGCCCGTTGCGCCAGGGCCGGCCGAAGGTGTCGGTGACCAGGACGGCGAGCCGGCGCCCGGTGAGCTGCTGGAGGCGGGCGCGCAGCGCACGGGCGGAGGCGTCCGGGTCCTCGGGCAGCAGCAGGACGGTGCCCGGCCCGGTGTTCGAGGCGTCGACCCCGGCGGCGGCCATCACCAGGCCGTTGCGGTTCTCGACGATCCGGATCGTCCCGCGCCGGGCGACCACCCGGACGGTCTCGGCGTCGATCGCGGCCTCCCGGTCGGCGGCCCGCAGCACCCGGCCCTCGGCCTTGGAGACGACCTTCGAGGTGACCAGCAGGATGTCGCCGTCCTCGTACGTCCCGGACTTGGCGATCAGCTCGGCGAGGTCGGAGTCGGCGCCGATCTCGGGCAGCCCCGGGACCGGCAGGATGCTCAGCGTCACGCGCGCACCTGCTCGGCGAGGTCGAGGGCGGCGCGGGCCATCGCGGCGGTGGCCTCGACGTCGGTCATCAGCAGCGGGACGGCCCGGCAGGCGATCCCGGCGGCCTCGACGGCGGCGACCGCGTCCGCGTCGGCGGTGTCGACCAGCCAGCCGTCCAGCAGGCCCTCCGGCCGCCCGCCGGAGCCGCCGCGCGACGCCGGCCTGCTGCCGTAGTCGAGGGCGACCGCCGCGGCGGTGGCCTCGACGCCGACCGCGGCGAGCACCTTGTCGGCCATGCCCCGGACGGGGGCGCCGCCGATGATCGGGGAGAGGCCGACCACCGGGGCGTCCGCGGCGGCCAGGGCGGCCCGGATGCCGGGGACGGCGAGGATGGTGCCGATCGAGACGACCGGGTTGGACGGCGGGAAGAGGATCACGTCGGCCGCCGCGATCGCCTCCAGCACGCCGGGGGCGGGCTTGGCGGTGTCCGCGCCGACCGGCACGATCGCCTCGGCGTCGACCTCGGCGTGCAGCCGGACCCAGTACTCCTGGAAGTGGATCGCCCGGGTGCCGTCCGCGTCGGTGATCCGGACGTGGGTCTCCACCCGGTCGTCGCTCATCGGCAGCAGCCGCACGCCCGGCTGCCAGCGGACGCAGAGCGCCTCGGTGACCTGGCTGAGGGTGTAGCCGGCGGTCAGCATCTGGCTGCGGACGAGGTGGGTGGCGAAGTCGCGGTCGCCCAGCCCGAACCACTCGGGGCCGACGCCGTACTCCTTCATCTCCGCCTTGATCGACCAGGTCTCGTCGGTCCGGCCCCAGCCCTGCTCCTCGTGGATCCCGCCGCCCAGGGTGTACATGACGGTGTCGAGGTCGGGGCAGACCTTGAGTCCGTAGAGGTGGATGTCGTCCCCGGTGTTGCCGATGACGGTGATCTCGTCCTGGGGGCCGACGGCCGCCTTGAGTCCGCGCAGGAAGCGCGCTCCGCCGATGCCGCCTGCCAGTGCCACGATGCGCATGTGCCCATCCTGCCACGGGCCGACGGCACGTCAGCGGGGCTCAGCGGGCGTCGGCCTGCGCCTGCGGGTGCTGCTCGGGGACGACGGCGGCGCCGCCGTACTGGTTCATCTCGGTCAGGCCGGGGGTGTAGAGGTGGATGGAGACCGCGGGCTCCAGCGCGCCGTTGACCACCTCGTGGAGGTACCCGGAGGAGAAGACCCTCCCCCAGCCTCCGGCCGGGGGGACCCCCACGCCGCTCGGGCGCAGCACCCGAACGACTTCGCCCGTGTGCGTGAGCGAGCGCTCGACGAGCTCGCCCTGGACGACGGTCATGACGCCGGAGGAGGCGCCGTGGTCGTGGAAGCCGCTGCTCTGGCCGGGCAGCCAGCTGAGCAGCCAGACCTCGTAGCCGGGGCCGGTCTCCAGCCGGGCGTACCAGCGGGTCAGTGCGTCGTAGCGGACCAGCGGCTCCCAGCGGGCGCGGTCGGCGGCGATCTCGCGCACCAGCCGGGCGTACCCGGCGACGGTGGTGGGGTGGGCGGGCAGGTCGGTGCGGGCCAGGTGCGGGAAGGCGAGCGGGTCGCCGGCGATGGAGACGTCGCTCAGGCCGTCGGCCCAGCGGCGGTCGGGCGTGCGGGGGGCGGCGGCGAGCCGGCGGGCGGCCTTGGCGCGGTCGCGGTTGCGCTTGCGGATGCGGGTCATGCGCACGGGTTCGTCCTCGGAGTACGGCTGGTTCGTCAGGGATCAGCCGGATCCGGGATGTCCTGGGGCGGGAGATCGCGGGCGGCCTCTGGTGTCCTGGGCGGCGCGCGGTGGGACGCGGGCGCCTAGATACAGGAGGAACAGAGGCGACAACAGCGCGAGGAGTTCACGGCACGGCGGAGCGCGGAACCGCTCCGGGGGCTGGCGAACTCTGACATAGGGGCAAGGAGACCGCACGCGGGGGTGCAGTGTCAAACCGGACGATGGGGCATTCGGGGGAGTTCGGGCGGGAAGTACCGGATGGGGTGATAAATCACGCTCTAGGTTTCGATGGGAAGATCGCCGGGAAGGCAGCCCGATGACCGTCCTGTCACGGTGACTGCGGGTCAGTCGGCGGGTGGTTGCGGATGGTTCCGTGGCTTCCGGCGAGATCCGGGCGATTCGTCCGAGATGTCCGGATATGTACACTATTCGTAACGGCTTGGTGCCAGGGAGTGAATCCCGGCCCCAATACCAGAGCTCGGCTTGACTGAGCCAGAGTGACGCAACTGTAATTTCACTCGTGTCGTCGGCCGCACCGGCAACGGCAACCACGGGGACGCCAAGAGGGGCAGAGGAGGCGCGCCACATGAGCGAGCTCTTTGAGCTGTTGATCGGTGACGGCATCGAGGAGGACGAAGAGGAACTCGGCTGGCAGGAGCGCGCGCTGTGCGCCCAGACCGACCCCGAGTCCTTCTTCCCCGAGAAGGGCGGCTCCACCCGCGAGGCCAAGAAGGTCTGCCTCGCCTGCGAGGTCCGCTCCGAGTGCCTGGAGTACGCCCTCGCCAACGACGAGCGGTTCGGCATCTGGGGCGGCCTCTCCGAGCGCGAACGCCGCCGGCTCAAGAAGAGCGCGGTCTGACCCCGACCGGCCCCCCGGCCCCCGCGACCGCGGTGACGGCCGGGGCAGTGGCAGCGATACAGCGGTAACGGCGCCTCACCGGACGGTGGGGCGCTTTCTCGCGCCCGGTGCCTGGTGGGAGGGCACCGCGGACACCGGCGCCATCCGGAGCCGTTAGTGTGGTGCGCCATCCGGTTGCCGTTCACCGGCTGTGTCCACCGAGAACTGGGGCCCGCGCACTCGATGACCGTCTACAGCCACCAGAGCGGCTACTCAGCTGCCAGGCCGCCCGCCTATCCCCGCCACCTGGTCACCGCCGTGATCGTCTCGCACGACGGCGCCCGCTGGCTGCCGCAGGCCCTCGCCGGCCTGCTCGGCCAGGACCGGCCGGTCCAGCGGGTGCTCGCCGTCGACACCGGCTCCACCGACGCCTCCCCGCAGCTGCTCGCCGACACCCTCGCCGACTGGCTGCCCGAGAGCGGCCCGCTGGTGCTCGGCCGCCGCGCCGGCTTCGGCACCGCCGTCGGCGAGGCCGTCTTCAACAGCCCGCCGCTGCGCCCCGAGGACCTGCCCTACCGGCTCGACCCCTCCGGCTACGACCCCGTCACCGGCGGCTGGGACGACTTCGGCGACCCGCTCGGCGAGGAGGACGACCTCGGCCGCAGCGGCCCCCGCGAGACCCGGCCGGTCGAATGGCTCTGGCTGCTGCACGACGACTGCGAGCCGCAGACCGACGCGCTGCGCCGCCTCCTCCAGGTCGCCGACTCCACCCCCAGCGCCGCCGTCGTCGGCCCCAAGCTGCGCAGCTGGTACGACCGCCGGCAGCTGCTCGAAGTCGGCGTCACCATCGCCCGCTCCGGACGCCGTTGGACCGGCCTCGACCGCCGCGAGCAGGACCAGGGCCAGCACGACCAGGTCCGCCCGGTGCTCGCCGTCTCCACCGCCGGCATGCTGGTGCGCCGCGACGTCTTCGAGGAACTCGGCGGCTTCGACCGGGCCCTGCCGCTGATGCGCGACGACACCGACTTCTGCTGGCGGGTCAACGCCGCCGGCCACCGCGTGGTGGTCGCCCCCGACGCCGTGCTGCGGCACGCCGAGGCGGCCAGCCGCGAGCGCCGCGCCATCGACTGCGGCGCCTCCCACCCGCACCGGGTCGACAAGGCCGGCGCCGTCTACACGCTGCTCGCCAACTCCAAGGGCGCGCTCTTCCCGTACGTCCTGCTGCGCCTGGTGCTCGGCACCCTGCTGCGGGTCGTCACCAACCTGCTCGGCAAGGACCCCAAGCAGGCCTTCGACGAGATCGCCGGCCTCGGCCACGAACTCGTCCGGCTGCCCCGGCTGCTGGCCGCCCGCAAACGCCGCGCCCGCACCCGGGCCGCCGACGCGCTCGACGACCGCACGCTCTTCCCCGCACCCGGCGCCACCGCCCGGCTCGCCGTCGAGGGCGTCATCGGCTCCCTCGGCATCGGCGGCGGGGACGACTCCGGCGCCGGCCGGCACGGCTCCGCCGAGGCCGGCGGCGACGAGGACGCCGAGGACCTCGTGGTCGAGCAGTTCGCGCTGCTGAAGAAGCTCGCCCGGCGCCCCGCGCCGGTGCTCTTCGCCGCCGTGCTGGTGTTCGCGCTGGTCGCCTGCCGCGGACTGTTCGGCGCCGGCAGCCTGTTCGGCGGGGCGCTGCTGCCCGCCGCCGAGGGCGCCGGCGGCCTCTGGGCCCTGTACGCGGACCCCTGGCACCCCGTCGGCACCGGCTCCACCTCCGCCGCACCGCCCTACCTCGCGGTGCTCTCGGTGCTCTCCTGGATCCTCTTCGACCACGCCGACCTCGCGGTCACCCTGCTGGTCGTCCTCTCCGTCCCGCTCGCCGCCGTCAGCGCCTACCTGGTCTCCCGGCCGCTGCTGGACTCCAAGCTGGTCCGCGCCTGGGCCGCCGCCACGTACGCGCTGCTGCCCGCCGCCACCGGCGCGCTCGCCCAGGGCCGGATCGGCACCGCCGTCCTCGCCGTGCTGCTGCCGCCGCTGGCCCGCGCCGCCGCGATCACCGCCGGCCTCGGCATCCGCGACGAGTCCGCCGCCAAGGGCGCCCGCCCCGGCTGGCGCTCCGCCTGGATGACCGTCCTGCTGCTCACCCTGGCCACCGCCTTCGTGCCGCTGGCCTGGGCCCTCGCCGTACCGCTCTGCCTGGCCGCGCTGGTCGCCGCCGTCGTGCGGGGCGGCGCGTTCGGCTCCGGCGCGGAGGCGCTGCGCCTGCTCGGCCTACGCGTCCTGGTGATCCTCGCGGTGCCCGTCCTGGTGCTCGCCCCGTGGTCGCTGCAGGTCCTCGCGCACCCCTCGCGGCTGCTGCTGGAGGCCGGCCTGCCCGGGCTGCACGGCTCCGCCGCCACCCCGCTCGGCCTGCTCCTGGTCAACCCCGGCGGCGCCGGGGTGCCGCCGGTCTGGCTCTCGGCGGGCGTGGTGCTCGCCGCCCTGGCCGCCCTGCTGCGCGCCGACCGCCGCCGCGCGGTGCTCGCCGCCTGGGGCGCCGCCGGGGCCGGCATGGTCTTCGCCGTCGCGGTGGCCGGCACCACCGTCACCCCCGCCTCCGGCGGCCCGGCCGTCCCCGCGTGGTCCGGCCCGGCCACCCTGCTGGCCGGCATCGCACTGCTGGCCGCCGCCGCGATCGGCGCCGACGGCGCCGGCGTCCGCGTGGCGGGCATCGCCTTCGGCTGGCGCCAGCCGGTCGCCGCCCTCGTGGTGGCCGCCGCGGTGCTCGCCCCGCTGGGCACCGGCGTCTGGTGGGCCGCCACCGGAGCCGACGGCCCGCTGCAGCGCGGCAACGCCGCGCAGGTCCCCGCGTTCATCGCGGAGGAGGCCGGTACCACCGACCGCTCCCGCACCCTCGTCATCACCGGCGAGGCGGACGGCTCCTCCGTCCACTACACGCTGGTCCGCGGCGCCGGGCTGGCGCTCGGCGAGGCCGAAGCCACCGTCGACCCGGCCACCGGCACCGTCGAGGGCCTGGACCGGATGGTCGGCCGCCTGCTCGCCGGCTCCGGCGCCGACCAGGCGGACGCGCTCTCCGGCTACGGCGTCGCCTACGTCCTGGTCGACCAGCCGCTGGCCGGCAAGGTCCGCGAGGTGCTGGACACCACCCCGGGCCTGGCCAAGGCCAACCAGGACGGCCGCGGCGCGCTCTGGCAGGTCACCGGCGCCGCCGCCACCCGCGCCGTGATCACCACCCCGGGCGCCCGCCCGACCGCGGTGCCCTCCGGCGAGCGCGACCTCGCCACCACGATCGAGGGCGGCCCCGAGGGCCGGGTGCTGCGCCTGGCCGAGGCCGCCGCCCCCGAGTGGAAGGCCGCCCTGAACGGCACCGCGCTGGAGCCGGTCACCGTCGACGGCTGGGCGCAGGGCTTCAAGCTGCCCGCCGGCGGCGGCAAGCTGACCGTCACCCGCGAGGGCAGCCTGCTGCACACCGGCTGGATCTGGGCCCAGCTGCTGCTCGGCCTGACCGTCCTGGTGCTGGCCCTGCCCGGCCGCCGCAACCACAATGACGACGACCTGCCCGAGGAGGTGGTCGCCGCCGCCGCGCTGGCCGCCGCCGCCCAGGCCCAGGCGCCCGTCCCCGGCAGCCGCCGGGCCCGCCGGATGGCCGAACGCGGCGAGGGCGGCGAGCCCGGCGCCGACGAGGCCGGCATCTACGCCGGGGCCGTCCCCGCCCAGCCGTCCGGCGAACCGCTGGAGGCCGTCCGGGCCGCCGACGCCGTCCAGCAGGCCGAGCCGTACGCCGACCCCTACCAGGGCTACCAGCAGGCCGACCCGTACAGCTACGACCCGTACGCCGCCCAGCAGCCGGTCGGCGCCCCGTACGGCGGCCACGGCCACCCGGCCGACGGCTACCCGCAGCAGGGCCACCCGCAGGGCGGCTACGAGCAGCATGGCTACCCGCAGGACCAGCCGTACGGCTACGAGCAGTACCCCGAGCAGCAGCCCTGGGTGCCGGGGCAGCCGCAGGACGGGCCGTACTACGGCCCCGACGGCCAGGACGCCCCCGGCCGGTACCCGCACCACGGATCGGGGAGCTGACCCGCGATGAAGAAGCCCGCCTTCACCAAGCCGAAGCTGTCGCGCCCGTCCCGGTCCGGCTCCGCACCGTCGGGGTCCGGCCCGGCCGGCGCCACCGGCGGCTCGGGCGGCACGAGGACCACCCAGTCGCTGCTGGCCGCCGCCGCCGTGCTGGCCGTGGTGTTCGGGGTCGCCGAACTGCGCCCGCCGGCCGGTGCGGCCGACCGGGGGAGCGGCCGCGCCGCGACCACCACGCAGGTCGAGCGGACCTCCGCGGTCTGCCCGCAGCCGCTGCAGGGCCTCACCGGTTCGACCAGCCTGACCGCCTTCAGCCCGGTCGGCACCGCGGGCGCGGAGGGCGCGAAGGACGCCGGCGCCGGCTGGCTCAGTGATGCCGCGGCCCCCGCCGTCGCGCCGACCGCCGCCCCCACCGCCGCACCCGCGCCGACGGCCACCGCCGCACCCGCCCCGACCGGCAGCGCCGCGCCCTCGGCCGCACCCGCCGCCGGCGCCCCCGCGACCGCGCCCTCCGACGCCCGGCTGGTGCTGACCAAGCCCGGCACCCCCGCCGTCGCCCCGGCCGCCAACGGCGACGCCGCCCCCGGCACCGGCGCGACCGCCACCGGCGCGTACGCCCCCGGCTTCACCGTCACCCAGACCACCACCGTCACCGAGCAGCGCGGCCTGGGCCTGTCCGGCATCACCTGCACCGCCGCCGGCACCGGCTTCTGGTTCGCCGGCGCCAGCACGGCCGGCGACCGCAACGACTACCTCAGCCTGGTCAACACCGAGGCCACCGCGGCCGTCGTCGACATCAAGCTGTACGGCGAGAAGGGCCTGATCGAGAGCGACGCCGCCAACGGCATCACGGTCGCCCCCGGCAGCTCGCAGTCCGTGCTGCTGCCGACCATCAGCAAGGGCCAGGTCGCCGACCTCGCGGTGCAGGTGGTCGCCCGCAGCGGCCGGATCGGTGCCGCCCTGCACGCCGCCGACGGCAACAAGGGCGCCGACTGGCTGCCCGCCACCGCCCCGGCCCCCGTCCAGGTGCTGCCCGGCCTGCCCGCCGACACCGCCTCGGCCCGGCTGGTGGTCTGGGCGCCGGCCGAGGACGACGCCGACCTGAAGATCCAGCTCTCCGGCAAGAACGGCTGGTTCACCCCGGCCGGGAACGAGTCCATCCACGTCAAGGCCGGCATGGTCGCCGCCGTGGACCTCGGGAAGATCACCCGCGAGGAGGTGGCCGGCCTGCGGCTCTCCCCGAGCGACGAGAAGCACGCCACCCCCGTGGTGGCCGGCCTGCGGATCGACCGCACCGGCCCGAACGGGAAGTCCGACGCCGCCTGGCTCGCCGGGACCGCCCCCGTCGGCGCCCGGGCCACCGTCGCGGACAACCGCGGCGGCGGCGCGTCCACCCTCTTCCTCACCTCCACCGGCGAGGCCGCCACCGTCCGGGTGACCTCCTCCGCCGGCAGCAACGGCGGCACCCCCGCGAGCAAGGAGGTGCAGCTCCCGGCCGGCGGCACCGTCGCCCTGCCCGCCCCGGAGCCCGCCGGGCTGAACGGCTCCTTCGCGCTCACCGTGGAGACCGTCTCCGGCGGCCCGGTCGTGGCGGCCCGGATGCTCGCGCTGCCCGCCAAGGACGTGCCGATGTTCACCGTGCAGTCGGTGCGCGACGACCGCAGCTCCGTCGAGGTGCCGCACGCCGCACCCGACCCCGGCGTCGTCCAGCGCTGACCGGCGTCGTCCTGCGCCGACCGCGCAGCGCGAAGGGGCGGCACCCGGCCGGGTGCCGCCCCTTCGCGCACCGCGCGTCAGTCCTCGTCGTACCGGGGGTCGATGGCGTCCGGCGAGAGCCCCAGCAGCTCCGCCACCTGCTCGATCAGGATCTCGTGCACCAGCGCCGCGCGGTCCTCCCGCGACTTCGCCCGGATCTCCACCGGCCGCCGGTACACCACGATCTGGCTCTTGCGCCCCTGTCGGCCCGGCGACACCCGGCCCAGCGGAACGCCGTCGCCGTCCGCCGCGTCCGGCTCGTGCAGCGGCACCTCCTGGACGGCGAACTCCACCTCGATCAGCTGCGGCCAGCGCCGCTCCAGCCGCTCCACCGACTCGCGTACGTAGTCGTCGAACAACTCGGAGCGGCTGAGCGAGATCGGCACCTGCGGCGGCGCCAACGGGCCGCGCAGACCCCGTCCGTGCCGGTCGCGGTGGCGGCGCCGGCGTGAAGGTCCCGTCGATGACTGCGGTGCGGAGCTGTCCATATCACTGCCGAGCGTAGTCCTTGGCGGCCGGGAAGTGGACCACCCCCGCACCCGATCGCCGGGAGCGGGAGCGCACGCACGGGCGCGCACGGCGCGACACGGCACACCCGGCGACGACGCGGTCTTCGCGCCCCGGCGGGGAGTGCTGTACCGTCCACCCTCGTGAGCTCTGTACGTCGTTGTTCGCGGACCGCGTGCGGCCGACCGGCCGTCGCGACGCTGACGTACGTCTACGCGGACTCCACCGCCGTCCTCGGCCCGCTCGCCACCTACGCCGAGCCGCACTGCTACGACCTGTGCGCCGAGCACGCCGAGCGCCTCACCGCCCCGCGCGGCTGGGAGGTCGTCCGCCTCGCCGCCGAGGTCGGGCCGCTGCGCCGCAGCAGCGACGATCTGGAGGCCCTCGCCAACGCCGTCCGCGAGGCCGCCCGCCCGCAGACCCCCCGTCAGGGCCGCGCCCCCGAGGGCGAATCCACCGAGGCGGGCCGCCGCGGCCACCTCCGGGTGCTGCGCTCGCCCGACAACTGAGCAATCCGCCGCTCCGGCCGTTCCCCGGCTCCCGGTACGCTGCCCCCCTGTCGGGTGACCGAACGGTGCCGTACTCCGACATATCGTGACCAGGGGCGATCAGCCCGACGATCAGACAGAGACCAGGGTGGAACCGCAGTGCGCGACCTGAAGCAGCTCGTGAAGGCGTACGACGTCCGGGGCGTCGTGCCGGACCAGTGGGACGAGAGCCTCGCCCGGGCCTTCGGCGCCGCGTTCGTCACGGTCACCGGGGCGTCCGCGATCGTCGTCGGCCACGACATGCGCCCCTCCTCGCCGTCGCTGAGCCGCGCCTTCGCCGAGGGCGCGGCCGCGTACGGTGCCGACGTCGTCGAGATCGGGCTCTGCTCGACCGACCAGCTCTACTACGCCAGCGGCAGCCTCGACCTGCCCGGCGCGATGTTCACCGCCAGCCACAACCCGGCCCAGTACAACGGCATCAAGCTCTGCCGGGCCGGCGCCGCCCCGGTCGGCCAGGACACCGGCCTCGCCGAGATCCGCGAGCTGGTCGAGGGCTGGACCGCCGAGGACGACACCGTGACCGTCCCCGCGGTCGACGTGAAGCCCGGCGCCCTCTCCACCCGCGAGACCCTGCGCGGCTACGCCGACCACCTGCTCGGCCTGGTCGACCTCACCGCGATCCGCCCGCTCAAGGTCGTCGTCGACGCCGGCAACGGCATGGGCGGCCACACCGTGCCCACCGTCTTCGACGGCCTGCCGCTCGACCTCGTCCCGATGTACTTCGAGCTGGACGGCACCTTCCCCAACCACGAGGCCAACCCGCTCGACCCGGCCAACCTCGTCGACCTGCAGGCGAAGGTCCGCGAGACCGGCGCCGACCTCGGCCTGGCCTTCGACGGCGACGCCGACCGCTGCTTCGTCATCGACGAGCGCGGCGAGCCGGTCTCCCCGTCCGCGATCACCGCCCTGGTCGCCGCCCGCGAGATCGCCCGCGCCCGGGCCGCCGGCGAGGCCGAGCCGACGATCATCCACAACCTGATCACCTCCTGGACCGTCCCCGAGGTGGTCCGCGAGCTCGGCGCCACCCCCGTCCGCACCCGGGTCGGCCACTCCTTCATCAAGCAGGAGATGGCCGTCACCGACGCCGTCTTCGGCGGCGAGCACTCCGCGCACTACTACTTCCGCGACTTCTGGCGCGCCGACACCGGCATGCTCGCCGCCCTGCACGTCCTCGCCGCCCTCGGCGGGCAGGACGCCACCCTCTCCGCCCTCACCGCCGAGTACGACCGCTACGCCGCCTCCGGCGAGATCAACAGCACCGTCGCCGACCAGGCCGGGCGCTCCGCCGCGGTCAGGGCCGCCTACGCCGTCGAGGGCACCGCCGTCGACGAGCTGGACGGCCTCACCGTCGCCGGCCCCGACTGGTGGTTCAACCTGCGCGCCTCCAACACCGAGCCGCTGCTGCGCCTCAACGTCGAGGCCAAGGACCCGGCGCGGATGGCCGAGCTGCGCGACGGCGTCCTCGCCATCGTCCGCGCCTGACACCCGTCGGGCCCAGCGCCCGACACCGTCGCGCCCCGCGGCCCGCGCCCGACGCGAGCCGCCCGCTGCCCCGGCCGGTAGTGTTACCACCGGCCGGGGCACCGCCGTGCCCACCCACCGACTTGGAGCCCGACACCCCATGAAGCTGGAAGCCTTCCTGCTGGAGATCCTGGTCTGCCCCCAGTGCCGGGCCGCGCTCACCGAGGCCGGCACCGAGGACGCCCCCGAGCTGGTCTGCACCGGTACGGACTGCGGCCTGGCCTACCCGGTCCGCGACGGCATTCCGGTCCTGCTGGTGGACGAGGCCCGCCGCCCGGCCCGATCCTGAGGGAACCCGCCCCCCGTCGGCCGCTCCACACCCCTCAGCCGGAGGCCCGCCGCATGCTCGACGACACCCTGCTCGACGACCCGGCCGCCCTCCAGCGCGCCGACCGGGACCGCGCCCTGCTCGCCCTGGCCGGAGCCGGCGCCCGGGTCCGCACCGCGCTGCGGCTCGCCGACGAGGCCGTCTCCGGGCTGCGCCCCGAGGGCCGGCCGCGCGCCGTCCTGGTCGCCGGCCACGGCAGCGTCCTGACGGCCGGCGGCTTCCTCGCCGCCCTCGCCGGCACCGGCAGCCTGGTCACCCCGCTGGCGCCGGTCGACGCCGCACCCGTCCCGCGCACCGACCGCGGCGCGGCCCCCGCCTTCGCCGCCGGCCTCGGCTGGCAGCTGCCCGGCTGGGCCGGACCGCTCGACCTGCTCGCGATCGGCTCCGTCGACGGGGACGAGCAGGGCCTGATCTCGCTCGCCGAGCAGGGCTACGCCCGCGGCTGCCCCATCGTGGTGACCGCCCCCGCCGGCAGCCGGCTCGCCGAGGCCGCACTGCAGGTCCGCGCGCTGCCCCTGCCGTACGTGCCGTCCAGCCTCCCGGACGCCGAACAGCCCCGGCTCGACCGGCCCGCCGAACCCGACCTGCCCGCCGAGGACCCGGCCGCCCTCTGGGCGCACCTCACCCCGCTGCTGGCCCTCGCCGAGCGGCTCGGCATCACCCAGCTCCCCGCCGGATCCCTGCTCGCCGTCGCCGACCTGCTGGACGAGAGCGCCGTCCGCTGCCGGCCCGACGCCGCCGCGTACACCAACCCCGCCAAGGGCCTGGCCGCCCGGCTGGCCGGCACCGTGCCGCTGCTCTGGGCCGAGGGAGCGGTGGCCGGCGCCGCGGTGCAGCGCTTCGCCGCCCAGCTCGCCGACCGGGCCGGCCGGCCCGCGCTCGCCGGACCGCTGCCGCAGGCCCTGATCGAGCACCGCGGCATGTTCACAGGCCAGCTCGGGGGCGGGGCCGACCCCGACGACTTCTTCCGCGACCGCGTCGAGGAGCCCGACCCGCTCCACCTCCAGGTGCTGCTGCTGCGCCACACCCCCGGCCGCCCCGGCGAGGGGGAGGGGCCTGTCGAGGTCCCCGCCGACGACGACGCCCCGCGCAGCTTCGGCGTCGGCCGCGCCCACCGGCTGGCCGCCGCGCACGAGGTCCGGCTCACCGAGTACGCCACCGCCCGGCCCGATCCGCTGCACGCGCTCGCCGACCTGGTGGCGCTGACCGACTTCGCCGCCGTCTACCTCGGGCTCGCCGCGCAGGGCTGATCGCGCAGGGCTGATCGCACAGGGCTGACCGTGCAGGGCGCCCGCCCTCACGCCGGGTCCCCGGGGCCGGCCCGCCCGGGTGCGGGCGGCGGCGGGGCACGGACCGCGGGCCGGGGCCGCGCGGCGGCCGGTACGGTATGCGCTCGACAGCACAGCGCGGGCCGCACCACCGGCCCCGACGGAGGGACCACCCCGAGACATGAGCACCGAAGGCGGTACCAAGGCCCTGGTCGCGGCCCTGACGGCGAATCTGGGCATCGCCGTCAGCAAGTTCGTGGCCTTCGCGTTCTCCGGCTCCTCGTCGATGCTCGCGGAGGGCGTCCACTCGGTGGCCGACTCGGGCAACCAGGTGCTGCTGCTGGTCGGCGGCAAGCGCGCGCAGCGCACCGCCACCCCCGAGCACCCCTTCGGGTACGGGCGCGAGCGCTACATCTACGCCTTCCTGGTGTCGATCGTGCTGTTCAGCGTCGGCGGCATGTTCGCCGTCTACGAGGGCTACGAGAAGATCGCCCACCCGCACGAGCTGGACAACTGGTACTGGCCGGTCGGCGTGCTCGTCCTCGCCATCGGACTGGAGACCTGGTCGTTCTTCACCGCCTTCCGCGAGGCCTCCAAGGACAAGGGCCGGCACGGCTGGTCCGCGTACATCCGCCGCGCCAAGGCGCCCGAGCTGCCCGTCGTCCTGCTGGAGGACGCCGGCGCGCTGATCGGCCTGGTGCTCGCGCTGTTCGGCGTCGGCCTGACCGTGATCACCGGGGACGCCGTCTGGGACGGCATCGGCACCCTCTGCATCGGCGTGCTGCTGATCCTCATCGCGCTGGTGCTGGCCGTGGAGACCAAGTCGCTGCTGATCGGCGAGTCCGCCCACCGGGAGGTGGTGGCCGAGATCCGCGACGCCCTGGTCGACCACGACACCGTCACCGCCGTCATCCACATGCGGACCATGCACCTCGGCCCGGAGGAGCTGCTGGTCGCCGCCAAGATCGGCGTCAACGCGGAGGACACCGCCGACCGGGTGGCGCAGGCCATCGACGCCGCCGAGGCCCGGGTCCGCCGGGCCGTCCCGATCGCCCGCGCCATCTACCTGGAACCGGACATCTACAGCGCCGAGAAGGCCGCCGCGGGCGACGACCCGGCCGCCACCCCGGGCGGCACCGGCCCCGCCGCGCACTGACCGTTCGGACCCCCTCCCGACCGCCCCGGCGCCGACCGGAAATGGGCCGTGACCGCCCCCGCCCCGGGGCCGCCGGTGTAGATTCGTCTGGCAGAGCCAAACGTCGCTGCTGATGGCGGTCGATCGGCGCACCCGTCCCGGCGGGCCGCGCGCCGGTCGAGGGAGAGAGGTCCTCCGACGGTTTGTGCCGTGCAGCAGGGTGCCTGCCCCGAACCGGGGCCGGGTCGCCCAGGCGTCGCCGCGCACCCGTGCGGCCGTGCCGTGCTGCGCGCACACCCGGACCTCGGCCGTGCCCCACCCCATCAGCGAGGAGCAGACGCATGTCGAACGACATCACCGGTGACTTCAAGGTCGCCGACCTTTCCCTGGCGCCGTTCGGGCGCAAGGAGATCCAGCTGGCCGAGCACGAGATGCCCGGCCTGATGGCGATCCGCGCCGAGTACGCCGCCTCCCAGCCGCTCGCCGGCGCCCGCATCACCGGCTCGCTGCACATGACCGTGCAGACCGCCGTGCTGATCGAGACCCTGACGGCC
Organism: Kitasatospora sp. NPDC054939; assembly: GCF_053610105.1. Lineage (NCBI taxonomy): Bacteria > Bacillati > Actinomycetota > Actinomycetes > Kitasatosporales > Streptomycetaceae > Kitasatospora > Kitasatospora sp. NPDC054939. Next base: position 32,582 of record NZ_JBSGXP010000093.1, read on the forward strand.
CTCGGTGCCGAGGTCCGCTGGTGCTCCTGCAACATCTTCTCCACCCAGGACCACGCCGCCGCCGCCATCGCGGTCGGCCCCGAGGGCACCCCGGAGGACCCGAAGGGCGTCCCGGTGTTCGCCTGGAAGGGCGAGACGCTGGAGGAGTACTGGTGGTGCACCGAGCAGGCGCTGACCTGGCCCGACGGCAAGACCCCGAACATGATCCTGGACGACGGCGGTGACGCCACCCTCCTGATCCACAAGGGCGTCGAGTTCGAGAAGGCTGGCTCCGCCCCGGACCCGTCCACCGCGGACAACGACGAGTTCCGCATCATCCTGGAGCTGCTCAACCGCACGCTCGGGGAGACCCCGAACAAGTGGACCGAGGTCGCCGCCACCATCAAGGGCGTCACCGAGGAGACCACCACCGGCGTCCACCGCCTGTACGAGATGCACCGCGACGGCCAGCTGCTGTTCCCGGCCATCAACGTCAACGACTCGGTCACCAAGTCGAAGTTCGACAACAAGTACGGCTGCCGCCACTCGCTGATCGACGGCATCAACCGCGCCACCGACGTCCTGATCGGCGGCAAGGTCGCGGTCGTCTGCGGCTACGGCGACGTCGGCAAGGGCTGCGCCGAGTCGCTCCGCGGCCAGGGCGCCCGCGTCATCGTCACCGAGATCGACCCGATCTGCGCCCTGCAGGCGGCGATGGACGGCTACCAGGTCACCACCCTGGACGAGGTCGTGGAGACCGCCGACATCTTCATCACCACGACCGGCAACAAGGACATCATCATGGCCTCCCACATGGCCCGGATGAAGCACCAGGCCATCGTGGGCAACATCGGCCACTTCGACAACGAGATCGACATGGCCGGCCTGGCGCAGCTCCCCGGCGTCGTGAAGACCGAGGTCAAGCCGCAGGTCCACGAGTGGCGCAAGGCCGACGGCCGCACCATCATCGTCCTCTCCGAGGGCCGCCTGCTGAACCTGGGCAACGCGACCGGCCACCCGTCGTTCGTGATGTCCAACTCCTTCGCGAACCAGACCATCGCGCAGATCGAGCTGTTCACCAAGACCGAGCAGTACCCGATCGGCGTCTACGTGCTGCCGAAGCACCTGGACGAGAAGGTCGCCCGCCTCCACCTGGACGCGCTGGGCGTCAAGCTCACCACGCTGTCCCAGGACCAGGCCGACTACATCGGCGTCCCGGTCGACGGCCCGTACAAGTCGGACCAGTACCGCTACTGATCCGACGCACCGGCCGCAGGGCCGGCGCGAGCACACCGGAGGCC
>NZ_JBSGXP010000094.1:0-33830 GCF_053610105.1 Kitasatospora sp. NPDC054939
CCAGGGCGGCGACGGCGAGGAGCACCACCGCGGCCTCCACCCGTACCGACAGGCCGCTCCGGAAGACCCCGGGGGTACGCACGGGTGCCGCGCCGGACGGGTCGATCTCGTAGGTGTACGTCATGACCGAAGGGTGGCCCCGCGGCCGCCCCGGCCGCCACGGGGCATCGTCCGGCGGAGTGAACCCGCCCGGCGTGCCCGGCCCGCGGCCTCGCCGTCGCCCGCCTGCCCGACTTCCTGGTGCCAGCCGGTGGTACCCAGCGGTTGTCAGCCGGTGGTGCCCAGCGCGGTCGCCGCCGGCACGGCGACGCCGTCGACCACTGCCGGCGGCTCCGTCGCCTGCGGCCCGAGGTGCGGGGCGTCGGGCCAGTTCGCGGCGATCCGGGCCAGGCTCTCCCACAGCTCGTCGGCCTGCGCCCGCAGGTGAATGCAGACACCGTTGCCGCTCTCGACCGCGCCCAGGTACGCCTCGATGCCCGTGATGGCGTGGCGCACGGTCCGGCCGATCGGGTCGCAGCTCTGTGTGCTCGGTCCGATCCGCTCGGCGAGGAAGGCCGCGAGACACTCCAGTCGTTCACGGGTCGGATGGTTCACGGGGCACCTCCCGGCGGGCCGCCGCCCGCGGCGCGGGCGACCGGACAGTGGAGTTCCACTGTCCGCCCGGCACTCGTTTCGTGTCAACCATTACACGAATTGGATGTCGTGTAACGGGCGCCGTGAAAGCCCGGTCGTAGACTGGGGCCGTGGAGAACGCAGCGGCGCCCTCGCGGCAATGGACCTTCCTGACCAACCACGCCCGCGTCCTCGTCCAGATCGCCCGCGACCCCGGCGTGCGCGTGCGCGACATCGCCGTTCGCTGCCTGCTCACCGAACGCGCCGTCCAGCGGATCATCGTCGACCTGGAAGACGCCGGATACCTCACCCACGAGCGCCACGGCCGCACCAATCGCTACCACGTCATCGACGGCAAACAGCTCCGCCACCCCGCCGACGCCGGACCCACCCTGGCCGAACTCCTGACCGTCCTCCTGCGCTGAACCGGCAGGGAGCCCCCGCGGGCGCAGCTGCCGCGCGCCCGCCTGCGAGAATCGTCCTCAGCGGCTGCGGGACGGCCCGGGCCGCGGGGGGACGAGGGGCAACGCATGCTGGTGGCGGTCGACTGGCAGGTGGTCGCGCCAGACCAGCACTGACGGTTCGTCGTTCCGGCCCGCTCCCGGGGGCCGGGTCCGGTCAGTTCGGGCCGGCGGCTCGGACCTTCTCCCCGGCGCCGGCCCGTGGGAGGCCGTTGACGCTGACCCAGATGTCCGGCGCAAGCCCCGTCCTGGGGGGTTGGCCGGTTCGGTCCGTAGTGCGGAGCGTCCTACGACGGGCGCTGCTGGTTCTGGATGTACTCGCGGATGATGGCGAGCGGTGCGCCGCCGCAGGACGCGGCGAAGTAGGACGGCGACCACAGATGGCCGTGCACGACGGCGACGTTCATCGTGGACGTGTACTCCCGGCGCAGCAGCCGCGCCGAGACGCCCTTGAGGCTGTTCACCAGGCCCGATACGGCGACCTTCGGCGGGTACTCCACGAGCAGGTGGACGTGGTCACGCTCGCCGTTGAACTCCTTCAACTCGGCTTCGAAGTCCGTGCAGACCTTCCGCATGATCTCTTCGCAGCGGGTCAGCATGGCGTCGGTGAAGACGCCGCGCCGGTACTTCGTCACGAAGACCAAATGGACGTGCATCGCCGTAACGACGTGTCTACCGCGCCTGTAGTCCGTGGTTGTGTCCATAGACCAACCGTACTACGGTTGCGATCATGCAGCTCCGGTACAACTTCCGGGCCTACCCGACGAAAAGTCAGGCCCACAGCCTGGCCCGTGCTTTCGGGTGTGTCCGCGTGGTCTTCAACGACGGCCTCCGGGCACGTCGGGAAGCCCACACGGCGGGGCTGGCGTACATCAAGGACACCGACCTGCAGAAGCAGGTCATCACCGCCGCCAAGCGCACCGAAGAGCGGGCTTGGCTGGGAGAGGTGTCCTCGGTGGTGCTGGTGCAGTCCCTCCGGGACCTGCACACCGCCTACCGCAACTTCTTCTCCTCCGTCACCGGCAAGCGCAAGGGGCCGAAGGTCGCACCGCCCCGCTTCAAGTCCAAGAGGGACAACAGGCAGAGCATCCGGCTCACCGCGAACGGCTTCTCCCTGCGCGACAACGGCACGCTGTACGTGGCGAAGGTCGGAGACCTCGAGATCAAGTGGTCCCGCAGCCTTCCGTCCGCACCCACCTCGGTCACGGTCACCAAGGACTCCGCCGACCGGTACTGGGTGTCGTTCGTCGTCGACACCGACCCCGAGATCATCGAGAACCCGGACTTCTCCGGGCCGCTCGACACCGAGACCGGGATCGACCTCGGGCTTGGCCACTTCGCCGTCATGTCCGACGGACGCAAGGTGGACTCCCCGAAGTTCCTGCGCCGCGCCGAGAAGAAGCTCAAGCGGATGCAGAAAGCCCTCAGCCGTTGCGCGAAGGGCAGCAACAACCGGGCGAGGGCCCGGAAGAAGGTCGCTCGCCAGCACGCCCGCGTGGCGGACCGGCGGCGGGACTGGCAGCACAAGCTCTCCACGACGATCATCCGCGAGACCCAAGCGGTGTACGTCGAAGACCTCGCGGTCAAGGGCCTGGCCAGGACCCGTCTCGCCAAGTCCGTCCACGACGCCGGATGGTCGCAGTTCGTGATGATGCTGGAGTACAAGGCGGCCAAGTACGGCCGGTACTTCGGCCGCATCGGCCGCTTCGAGCCGACCTCCCAGGTCTGCTCGGCCTGTGGAATCAAGGACGGACCCAAGCCCCTGTCGGTCCGTGAGTGGACGTGCGGGCACTGCCGGACCGTCCACGACCGCGACGTCAACGCAGCACGCAACATCCTGGCCGCCGGACGGGCGGACAGGCTAAACGCCTCGCGGAGTGCAGGTAAGACCGGACCCGTTCCGGCACAGCGCGTTGAAGCAGGAACCCACCGAGACCGGCACCCGCCGGTGGTAGGAATCCAGGCCCTTTAGGACCTGGAGGACGTCAAGCAGATGCCGAAGACGCGGTCGTGGCCGGTCCAACCGTTGACGCGGCCGCGGTTGTTGCTGATCTGCACGCGCCTCCTGACCGGATCCACGGACGACACCAGGTGCAGGTACACCGTCCCGGCGACCCGGGCGAGCACAATGTCCCCGACCATCAGTTTCGCCGGGTCGACGGGGGCGACCACCACCGACTGCCGGCTGCGGATCAGCGGGACCATCGAGGAACCGCTCGGCCGGAACTCGACGGTGGCCCCGCCGGCCACCCTCGCTGCCACTGCGTCCAATGCGCCCATCCGCCGATCGTGGCAGACCCGGCCGGATCCGCCCACCGAATTTCGCTCCCCGTCCGCCGGCGGGACGGGCGGGCGCCGGGCTCAGCCGGTGGCCCGCCCGATGCGGGTGGCGGTGCCGTCGAGGATCAGTGCGAGACCGACCGAGAAGTCCGAGCCGAACGCGCCGACGGGGCACCGGCGTTCGGACACCGCTTCGACGGAAGCGGCCGCGCCCGGCCCGGGACGGCGCTACCGTGGCGGGAGGTTCGCGCTCAACCGGCCGATGGGGGGGACCGACATGAGGCGTGACAACGGGGCCGACGCCACGGTCGCACTGTTCTTCTGGGGCCTGCTGTTCGCCCTTCCGGTGCTGGGGCTGCTGGCCCTCGGTGCCCAACTGCTCGATCTCGGACCGGACCTCAGTCGGGTGGCGTGGATCCTCGTCCCGGCCGCGGGCATCACGGGCATCCTCTACGGGCGCCTGCGCCAGCACCGCGCGATCAATCCGCCGGCCCCGGCGGAGCAGCCCTTCCGGCACCACCCGGGCTGAGGCCCGGAGCCTGCGCGACGCTGCGGCTGGACCGGCGCCGCCCGGCCGCCGGTGCGGGTCGTCACGGTGGCCGGGCTCTGAACCGCGGCGGGCACCGGTCCGGGCGACGGGAGGGGAGCCGTCGCCCGGACCGTGGTGCGCCCACCCGCTCCCCGTGTGACCCCGATCCGCCCGGTCAAACCTGCGGCTCCCCCACCGTGGTCCGCGGCACCGGCGGAAGGCGCGAGAATGGTCCGATGACCAGTCAGCTCCCCCGCGGCCTCACCGCTTTGATCCCCACCAACCGCGCCACGGCGAGCCCCGGCGAGCGGGCTGCCGCCCAGATGCTCCACCTGCGCTGCGCCACCGTGCCCGTCCCGGTCCTCGCCGCCGCGATCGAGCTGCTCACCCCGCAGCTGGAGGACCCTGATCCGGTCACCCGCGAGGCCGCGGCCGCCGTCCACGCCCGCCTGCTCGAAGCCCTGGTGGAGGCGGCACCCGGTCGGTAGGAGGGTAGACGGGGGCGGGCGCTCCCCGGGTCTCCGCCCGGATCTCCCGCCCGCGGCGGTTCAGGCCCAGGGCGGTGCGCCGGTGCCCTCCGCCCACAGGGCGAGGGCGCGCCGGTCGACGGCCCGGATGCCGACCTGGGCGCAGAACGCCGCCGCGGACCTGGTGAACGCGCTGGTGGTCACCACGACCGCCCGGTCGCATCCGTGGACGTCACGGTAGGTGCCGTTGACCTTCTGCACGTCCGGTGAGCCGACGAAGGTCTTCGGCCCGTACCGCTTCGCCTGGATCAGGATCCGCTGCCCGGACGGCGTGGTCGCCAGGACGTCCGCCGCCAGGTCCCCGGCCCCGCCCACCACCGACACGCGCGTACAGCCGTCGCGCCGGCACAGGTCCGCCAACGCGTGCTCGAAGGCCTTGGGGGTCATCTCCAGGAACGGCCCGATGTGCCGCAGTTGCGCGATCCTCGCCGCGAGGTCCCGCCGGCGTTCCAGCACCCGGGCCCGCAGCACCGCCCCGGCCACCACCGCGCCCGCGGCCGCCACCAGGCCCACCACCAGCAGGTGGTGCAGCATCCAGGACACCACGAACCCCACCAGCGCCACGGCGGCGACCACCACCACCGCGAACACCAGCGCATTCTCCCGGACCAGCCGCCACCGGCGGGCGGCGGACCGGCGACGTCGAACCGGCCTGCGTGCCACGGCACTCCCCCCTCGTACGGTGCCCGGAATCGTACGAGCGCCGGGCACCCGGCCACCGGGAAACGGCGGAACGTCCCGCCCCGGCGGCCCGGATTGTCCGGATCACAGCGGGCCCGAGGCCGAACAGCCCGTCTGCGCCCCGGTCATGACTCCGTGCGCGCCGGGTGCGCCGGGTGCGCCGGTTTCCCGGCCGAGCTGCGGTGCCGGACGTTGACGACCGCGGCCCTCGCCACGGCCAGCGGGTTCAGGAAGCGCAGCGGCCCGATCAGGCGGGAGCCGAACAGGTGCGTGTGCCGCGCCAGCGCGGCGTCGCGCGCCGCGGCCGAGAACATCAGCCGCTCGACGAAGGGGAGGAAGTCAAGCGCTGATCGCTCCCTTCGGGAGTGGCCGCGCGTTGGGAGTGGTGCAACTCGGTGCAGAACCAGTGCTGTCAGGAACATGAGCAACTGTCAAGGGTGCCGGTGCCCGCGAGGTGCTCCCGGGGCCACGGCGGGCCCCGTTCACACCCCCGGCACCGGCACCCCGCGCGGGCCCGGCCGGGTCCGCTACCGGGCGTACTCCAGGGGCACGGCGCGGCCGCCGGTCCCCGCCAGAACCGCCGGGACCGTGGCCGCCCCGGAGGCGAGGTCGAGGCGCACGACCAGGTACCGGGCCTTGCGCCCGAGCTTGTCCGCGTTCTGGTAGACGAGCGTGTACACGGCGCGCTCGCCGGGAACGGCGACGAAGTGCTCCTCCTGCGTGTCACTGCCGTGGAGCACCGGCGGAATCGGGCCGAGCTGGCGGACGGTCACCCGGGGGCGGGCCGGGTCGGAGACGTCCAGGGTCGCCGCGACCGGCAGGCGGGCGCTGCCGCCCAGGACCTCGTCGGCGCCGACGAACGCCTGCGGCCGGATGGTGCCGCTGCCGACCACCTCGGCGACCGGGTTGGTCTCCAGCGTGGCGACCGGGCCGACGTGCACCTTCGACTGCTCGTCGAGGTAGACGGCCAGCGAACCGTCGGCCCGGGAGACGGCCCGCTCGGCCGTCTTCGTCGATACGATCCGCCCGCCCAGGAAGGCCGGCGACTCGGTGGGCTTGAGGCCGGACGCGTCCAGCATCCGCTCGCCGGTGCCGTCCGGCTTGACCGCGCGCAGCCGGAACGCGGTCGAGCTGCTGCGGGGGCCGCTCCAGTGCACGACCTCGCCGGTGACCGGGTCCACCCGCATGCCGTCCTGGGTGAGTCCGGGGGCGCCGCCGATGCCGGAGATGTCCTTCAGGTCGGTGGGGCCGCCCGTCCCGAGCAGCGACAGGTGCGGGTCGCCGCTGTTGACCGGGTCCTTGAAGTTGAAGCTGGTTCGGCCGAGCATCCCGGTGTAGTCACGGGTGAATCCGGACCCGCTCGGTGCAGCCCGGGGTGATCCGGCTCCCCGGAGGAGTGCTGCCGTCCCCAGTGACGAAGGTGCGCAGCCGGGCGAGCCGGCCGTCCGGGGCGAGCGTCAGCAGGACGCAACTCTCGTTCTTCTTGCTCGGGTTGACCACCTGCGACAGGACGAGGCCCTTGACCTCGGTGGTCTCCGGCAGGGTCAGCACGTCCACCGCCTCCGGGATCGCCACCGCGCCGGGGGCCCCGGGCGTGCTCGCGGAGGCGCTGGCCGACGGTGCCGGCTGCCCGAGCGCCCGCAGCTCGGACCAGACCCCGAGGTGGTCGCCGGCGAGGTAGCGCTGCAGGTAGGAGGTCACGGGCGGCATCCTGTCCCATCGGACGGGCACGGAGCAAGATCCGCCGGCCGGGCCGGGGCCGGCCGGCACCGGGGCAACTCGCCGCCGGACAGCGGTGTGTAGAGTCGCCGATCATGAATGACGACTGGCGGAGGGACCGGATCGGCACCGCGCTCCGGGGCACGAACCCGACGGTGCTCCGGAGGCTGGAGTCCGGCTTCGCGGTGATCGGCGACGTGCAGTTCCTGCCGGGGTACTCGGTGCTGCTGGCCGACCATCCCGCGGTACAGCGGCTCTCGGACCTCCCCCGGACCGCGCGGCTGGCGTTCCTCGCCGACATGGACCGCCTGGGCGAGGCCGTCGAGCGCGCCTGCGCGCGCCTGGATCCCGCCTTCCGCCGGGTCAACCTGGAGATCCTCGGCAACACCGACCCGTTCCTGCACGCGCACGTGTGGCCGCGGTTCTCCTGGGAGCCGGCCGAACTCGTGGGCAAGCCCGTGTGGCTGTACCCGAGCGAGCGGTGGAGCGAGGAGCGGTTCGCGCTCGGCCCGCAGCACGACACGCTGCGGGCGGCGATCGGCGCGGAACTGGATCGGCTCGCCCAGGAGCGGTGACGCCCCGGGGCGGCCCGGCCTTGCGCACCCGTTCGGCCCAGGCCGGCGGGTGGGCCGTCCCGCCTCCTGATCGACTGGACCGGACCACACCCCGTGGCTGAAGCGGAGGACACCATGGCCGTCGTCGTGATCTTCGAGGCTCCGGGCATGACGCAGGCCCTGTACGAGCAGAGCGTCGAGAAGCTGACCGGCGTACACGGTCCCCTCAAAGCCGTCGGCGACCTGCCCGTTCCCGGGCTCCTCTCGCACACCGCCGCCCCCACCTCCGACGGCTGGCTGATCGTCGACGTCTGGGAGTCGGAGGAGGCCTTCCAGCGGTTCGGAGAGGTGGTCACCCCGATCATGAACGAACTCGGCGTCCAGGCCGCCCCGCCGAGGATGTACCCGGTGTTCACCATGGTGACGGGGTAGGCCCCGAGCACTGTTCTGGCTCGCGGAACGGACCTCCGAGTGGGGCCGGGTGGCCGCGGTGTCCCCGCCGTGCCGGCTCGCGGACGAACACCCGGACGCCCACCCGGACCTGCGACCGTGGCTGCACCAAGTCCCCCGCGTGGTCCAACGAGGTTGCCGCCAAGCTGCGTTGGGACGCCGCCCGGGCCTCGTACCTCGCTCGACCGTGCGGACTGGTGCGCGACGGCCCGGGCGGGCCGGGTGGCCGGGGACTGGTACCTGACCTCGCTCGCGTCGGACGTGGCACCGGCCCTGGGCCTGCGGGCGTTCGCCGACGACGACCGGTCGGGGACCGAGCCGTAGCGCACGACCGGGGCGGCGCTCCCGCTCGGCCGGGGCGCTGCGCTGCTACTGGCCGCCTGCCCGGACGAGGCCCGTCTCGTAGGCCAGGATGACCAGTTGGGCGCGGTCGCGGACACCGAGCTTGGCGATGGCGCGGGTGACGTGGGTCTTGGCGGTGAGCGGGCTGATGACGAGCCGGGCGGCGATCTGGTCGTTGGACAGGCCGGTGGCGATCAGGCCGGTCACCTCGCGTTCCCGGGCGGTGAGGACGGCGAGGCGTTCCGCGGTGTCGGTCGGGGCGGCCGGCCGGTGGGCGAACTGCTGGATGACCCGCCGTGTCGCGCCGGGCGACAGCAGGGCGTCGCCGGACGCCACGGCCCTGACCGCCTGGCGCAGGTCGTCCGGTTCGGTCTCCTTGGTGAGGAAGCCGCTGGCGCCGGCGCGCAGGGCGGCGAAGACGTACTCGTCGGTCTCGAAGGTGGTGAGCACGATGACCCGGCAGCCGGCCAGGTCGGGGTCCTCGGCGATGGTGCGGGTGGCGGTGAGTCCGTCGGTGCCGGGCATGCGGATGTCCATGAGGACGACATCGGGGCGGACGGCGCGGGCAGTGCGGACGGCCTCGTCGCCCGTGCCCGCCTCGCCGACGACCTCGATGTCCTCGGCCCGGGCGAGCAGGCTGCCGAAGCCGGCCCGCACCAGGGCCTGGTCGTCGGCGAGGAGCACCTTGATCGTCATGCCCTGAAGCCTGGCACAGGGATGACGGCCCGCACCACCCATCCGTCGTGCCCGCCGCGAGGTCCGGCGGAGAAGTCGCCGCCGAGCGCCCGGACCCGCTCGCCCATCCCGCGCACGCCGTGCCCGGCCGGTTCCCGGGCTGGGGCCGGAGTGCGGCCGTCGTCGGTGACGGTCACCTCCACCCGGCCGTCGGCGCAGCGGACGGCGATGTCGGCGCGGGTGGCCCCGACCGCGTGGCGAACGGTGTTGGTGAGGGCCTCCTGGACGATCCGGTGGACCGCGAGGGAGGCCGGGGCGGGGACGGCGGCGAGATCGCCCGCCGTCTCCAGCCGGAGGTCCAGCTCGGACGTGCGCATCCGGTCGACGAGCGCGGCGACCTCGGGGACCTTGGCCGCGGGTTCCGGCGGGGCCGCCGGCTCCTGCCGCTCGTGCCCGGGTGCGCGCAGCACGTCGACGAACGCGCGCAGATCCCGTACCGCCTCGGTGCGGACCTGCTGGGCGGTGGTGAGCGCGGACCGTGCCTCTTCCGGGGAGTCGTCCAACGCTTCGGCGGCGACCCGGAGGTGGAGACCGACGACGGTGAGGGTGTGGCCGATGACGTCGTGCAGTTCGCGGGCGATGTCCAGTCGGGCTTCCGCGATTCGGCGGCCGGCCTCCTGGTCCCGTTCACGTTCGGCCTGGACCAGGCGCTCGTCGAGTTCGGCGCGCCAGCGCAGCCGGTTGCGGTACGCGGTGGCGGCGGCGAGGAGCACCGCCAGCCACAGGGCCTCGACGCCCAGCGATCCGACGGCCTCGCGCAGGCTCGCACCGCCGGACGACGTCTCCCAGGTTGCGGCGAAGGCCAGTTCGGCCAGACCGACACCTGCCGCCCAGGGGAGGCCGGGGCGGCCGGGCCGGTCGGCTGCGGCGAGCGTCGCGTACGCGGCGGAGAGCGGCCACACCCAGCCGGTGTCGGTGAGTTCGGAGGTGCGGAACACGAGGACCACCTGAACGCTCAGCAGCAGCACGGCGATCGGCCATCGGCGGCGCGTCAGGAGCAGCAGGCCCAGCCACAGGGCGAGCGGCAGGGCGCCCGCGGCATCCAGCCGGCCACCGGCCCGTGCGGTGCCGGCGAGCACGGCGACGGCGGTGACGGCCGCGAGCAGGCAGTCGCGGGCGAGCGCCGGGCGCGGGCGGAGGGCCGCGGGGGTGGTGAGGGTGGTGGGGGTGGTCGGGGTCATGCGCCGATCATCCACGAGGGGTGCTTTCCCGGCCGCCGAGGGGGCGGATACGCCCGACCCCGGTGCACGCGGCGACCAGGGCGACCGCGATCCACCCGAAGTCAGCGGCGATGACCAGGCGTTCGACGAGTCCGAGGAGCGTGGGCGCGCTGCCCAGCCCGAGCGACGGACCCCCGTCCATCACATCGACGAGGAACACCGTGAGCGCGGCCGTGGCCGTGATCGAGCCGGCGGTGAGGACAGCCAGTGCGGGACGCAGACCGGGCCGCCGGGCCGCCAGCGTGCGGCGCAGCAGGACGGCGGCGGTCGGCAGGGCGGCGAAGGCGAGGAAAGCGGCGCTGCCGTGGACGAGTTCGGACCGGGAGGGGCGGCTCCAGTGCCCGGGCGGGTCCGCCGGGAACAGCGCCGCAACCAGGACGCCGACCGTCCACAGCGCGAGTGCGACCCGGCCCGCCCGGCCCGCCGCGGTGCCGAGCCGGGCCGTGAGCACGGCGGAGGCGGCAGCGGCCGCCAGCAGCGCCGCCGGGAGCAGCCAGCCGGCCGTGCCGTGGACGTACCGGCTGATCGCCTCGCTCGCCAGGTCGTACCCCGGGTTGAGCACCTCCACCGCCGTCATGGCCAGGGCGGCGGCAGTGATCAGGGCGAGTGGGGTCCGAACTGTACTGGTTCCTGGGGTGGTTGTGGTCGTCATGCGGTCCTCCTCGGGTCGTTTCGGTGATCCCGAACCTACGGAGGGGGCGGGGGTGGCCGCGTCGTCCCGATGCGGTCATCCGGCCGTACACCGGTCGGTGCGGTCGGCGGGACCGGCTGCACCGTTCGGTGTACGGCTGCTCCCTCGCGGTGTGCCTGTTCGGGCGCGGCGGCGGTCCTGCGGGTGGGACAATTCCGGCCACGGGGGTTGTGCCGATCGGATGGTGGGGGTGGCGGATGCGCCGGTGGATGTGGTGGACGTCAGCGGCGGTCTGTGCGGCGGCGGTGATCGGCCTGGTCCTGGTCGTGCTCCTGGCGGACCTGGAGACCGCGGACAAGGCGGCGAGCGTGACCGGTGCCGTCGCCGCCCTGGCGGGCCTGGCGCTCACGGTGCACGGGCTGCGGCAGCCGGCGGGCGGTACGGCCGGTACGAACGGGAGCGGGTCGGCGCCGTCCGGCCCGGAGCCGACGCCGACGCCGCCCATCGGTGGGCGCGCGCGGGAGGTGACCGTGCACGCCACCGACGGCGGGATCGCGGCCGCGGGCAGCATCACCGGGGCCGGCGGGGCTGCTCCGGCGGGCGGCACCGGCGAGGCGCCCGGGACCGACCGGCGCGAGGTGCGCGCCACCGGTGCGGGCTCGGTCGCCGCGGGCGGCGACATCACCGGCATCGACCTGAGCGGGCCCCGCCCGTGACCCGCCGCCTGCCGTGGGGCAGGAAGCACGCTGCACGCAAGGGCGGCGCGGGCCGGTCCGCGTCCGAGCCGACCGTCCCGGCGCAGGCCGCACCCCCGACCGCGGGCTCGTCCTCGTCGCGGGAGACGGCACCACCAGCTGCGCCGTCTTCAAGGCGTGACGGGCCCGCGCGGCCGGTGAGCCAACCGCCGCCGGGCTCGTCCACGCCGTGCGACGCGCACGACCCAGGCCCGCCCGCACACCTGCGTGCGGTCGCGGTCCGGGGTTCAGACGTCGCTCGGGCCCGGCGCCCACCCGGTGTGCTGGGCCCAGGTGTCGGCGCGGCGGACGATATCCCAGACGTGGGGGTCCTTCGCCGTGGTGTAGCCGGGCCGGTCGCCGGCGTACTGCGCCGCCAGGCTGCGCTTGACCTCGCCGTAGTGGGCGGCGTCCGCCGGGTGGCAGCGCAGGAAGTCGCGGAACAACAGGGCGAACTGCTCGGAGAAGCTGCCGAGTTGCCGGACGTGCAGGTGGGTCCGCCGGGTGCCGGGCGCCTCCCGGAAGTAGCGTTTGGTCCGCTCGGGGTTGTCCGCCCGGTGGACGAGGCCGAGGGCTTCGAGCGGGAGCCGGTAGGCGTCGAGCGGTTCGAACGACCGGACCGACACCTGCACGTCGATCACCGGTTTGGCGGCCAGTCCGGGGATCGAGGTGGAGCCGATGTGGTCGATCCGCACGGCGACGTCGCCGAGTGCCGCGCGCAGTCGCGCGCCCGACTCCGCGAACAGGCCGGGCCACGCGGGGTCATGGTCGACGATCTCGATCCGGTCGTTCATGGCCCCGATTGTCCCCTGCCGGCGGGGCTGCTTACGGTGGACCGTCGGAAGCCCGGGGCGGCGCCCGAGGCCCGACTCCGCTCCGGGGCCGGGTTCATCCCTTCCTGCCCCGAGTTGCGGAGCGGGCCGTGTCCAGCAGTGCGGCTGCGAGGGCGGGGGCCGTGGCGGTGCCGCGGCCGTTGCCGCGGAAGGCGTCCGAGAGGGAGACGGTCCGCGACTCGGCGCGTTCCTGCGCGGCGCGTTGGACGACGGTGGTGCCCGTCTCGGCTTCCAGGACCGGTGCGTAGCCGGCCTTGCGGAGCGCGGCCAGCGTGGTGTCCGGGTCGGCGGTGCTGATCAGGACGGTGGGGGCGATGCGGCGGATTCCGATCTTGGCGAGCGCCTTGGTCCTGGAGAGTTCCAGGACGAGGGCTTCGTCGTCGGAGCGGATGCAGCAGGCGGATCGCACCACGCGCATCCGGCCGTGGGTCCGGGCGGTGTCCTTGATCAGGTATTCCAGCGGTTGGGGCAGCCGCTGCCCGGCCTCGGACACCTCGGAGAGGCGGGTCAGCAGGTCATCCGGCTCCGTACCGGCGTCCATGGCGCGGCGTACGGAGGCCGCGGTGATCCGCCAGACCACGGCGTGGCCGTCGGACTCGCGGTCCGCGCAGGACGAGAACAGGGCGGTCAGGTCCGCCGACGGTGCTCCGGTGACGACCGCGGTGAGGTCGGCCTGGAAGCGGGCCCGCTCCTGCGGGGCGGGGAGGAGGTGCTCCAGCTCCCGCCCCAGCTGCTGGACGGCCCGGGCCAGCGCCGGCCGGTCCTTGAGCGAGGGCCCGGCGCCGGGGACGGCGGGGAAGTAGCGGGCCGCACCCGCCCTGAGCAGGGCGAGGACGGCGTGTCCGACCGCCGTCAGCGTGCCGTGGGCGATCACGCCCAGGAGTTCGGCTTCGGCCAGGGTCGCCGCGAGGCGGCCGTCGGCCGCGCTGTCCTCCAGTTCTGCGGCGGCCCGGTGCCAGAGCAGGGCCCGTTCCAGGTCCAGCAGTTCCCGTGCGCTCCCCGTCGTCGCCCCGCGCCCCGGGGGCAGGGCAGCCAGCACCTCCAGGAGGGCGTGGCGCAGCGGGACCGCGGCCGGGTCCTGGGGGCTGATCAGGGCGACGGGGGTGTCCTCCTCGTCCCAGCAGCCGAACACCTCGGGGGTCACGGCCCAGGTGGCGATCAGCGGCAGGAGCCGCTGCGCCGGGGCCGCGGTGAGCCACCGGTCGTAGCGTGCGGTGGGCAGCACCCGGGCGGCGGGCTGCGGCTGCGGGGCCCGCCGGCGGCCGCGCGGGCCGGACTCGGGTTCGGGCGCGTGCACGGCGATCAGGTCGGCGTTGACGGCCAGGTCCAGCCAGAGCCGGGCCTGCTCCTCGCCGAGGCCCGCCTGCTTGGCCACCCGGCGGGTGTCGCGCACCGCGATCCCGCCCGACTTGCGTACGCCCGGCGGCCGGGCGTCCACCTCCCGCAGCAGCAGCTCGACCCGGGCTGCCGCCGCCGAGGCGGCGGCCTGCGCCTCCCGGGCCGACGCCTGCGGCGCCACCTCGGCCGTGTTCGCCGGCTGGGTCGGGGCGTGGTCGTAGGGCGGCCGGTCGTCGGGGTCGCGCAGGGCCAGCCCGATCTCGTAGGGCATCTCGGCCAGGTCGTGGCCCACCGGGACGACCATGCCGCGCTCGGCCAGCCAGTCGGTGCCCGGGTCGCCCGAGCCTCCGGACCGGAAGACGAAGGTGCTGCCGGACGATCCGTAGGAGCCGCCGAACCGGTCCTGGAAGCAGTGCGTGCGCAGCAGCGCCGGTCCCGCGACCAGCTTCTCCAGCAGCTCGACGGCCGCGGGCGGGGCCTGCGCGGCCAGCTCGCGGACCCTGGCCGGATCCGACAGCAGCGCGACGACCGCCCGCTGGCGCTCGTCCCGGTTCCGGGCGGTCGGCAGCTCCAGGCCGCGGTGGACGCGCTGGATCTCGGCCGCCTGGTAGGCGCGGGACAGCAGCATGTCCACGGGCCGTCCCAGACCGCCGAGTTGCAGGACCTCGCGGTGCAGCAGACCCGGCACGACGACCTGGCGGCCGTGCGGCGGCAGGACCAGCGCCCGCAGCGCGAGCCGGTCCAGGCCCGCCTCGGCCGCTGCGCGTGCCTCGCCCTCCAGCCGCAGGAAGTCGAGCAGTTCGGCGCGTGACACGGCCCGCTCGGCCGGGTCCGGGCCCGCCTCCTGCGGCCGGTACCGCGCCCGACCGTACGGATCCGTCAGCACCGACTCGGACCCGCCCGCACCCGCAGGCAGGGGGCCGTGCTGCTGCGCCGCCAGGACGGCGGCCCCGACCAGCAGTTGCATCTCTGATACGTTCAGTTCGGTCAACGCCACGGCGACGGAGACGTCGGTGAGCAGGTGCTCCGCCAACTCCGTCAGCGTCCGCACGCCCGGGCCTCCGGCGAACCGGGCGGCGTGCGGCAACTCCCGCTGCTCCAGCAGCTCGGTCAACTGCTCACGGGAGAAATCGGCGAGCCACACCGTCAGCGCTTTGCTCGTACTCACCCGACCGATCCTAGCCGGGGTGCCGGGGGCTGCAGACGCGATCCGCCGAGCATGGTAGGGACCGGCGCGCGGTGCGGTCGGTACGGTGTGGGACCGGGCCCCTCGGTGCTCACCTGCGCCCCGGAAGACGGATGTCTCGACTCCTTCTTCGTCGCGGCCGGTCCGGCACGGTCGGGTGAGCACGATGGCCTGTCCGCGCGGCCACGACTGGCTCGACGAGGAGATGACCGCGCTCGCCGGCTGCGGTGTCGACGTCCTCGTCTGCGCGCTGACCGGTCCCGAACGCGACGAACTCGGGCTCGCGGACGAGCCACGGTCCGCCGCAGCCGCCGGGCTGGAGTTCGTCGCCGTCCCCTCCCCGACCGCACCGTTCCCGATCCCGCCGCCGTCCTGCCGACCCTGCACGGACTGGCCCGGCGACTGCGCGACGGCGCGCACGTCGTCACCCACTGCCGCGCCGGCCTCGGACGGTCGTCGCTCCTCGCGGCCTCGCTGCTCGTCCTCAACGGCATCGATCCCGACACGGCGTGGAGCCGGATCGAACGGGCGCGCGGGCTCGCCGTGCCGGACACCGCCGAGCAGCGGCGGTGGCCGGCGGCGCTGCTCGGACAGCTGTGACGCCCGGGCACCCGGCCTGCCCGTCGGCCCGTCGGCCCGTCAACCTGCGGATATTCAACCGAAATCGGGCGGCAGAGGCCCTGCTAGGGTGGCCCGATGACTGCCCTCAGGAAGATCCAGGTCACCTTTGACTGCGCCGAACCCGAACGCGTCGCCCGGTTCTGGTGCGAGGTGTTGGGGTACGTCGCGCCGACGCCGCCGGAGGGGTTCGCCACGTGGGACGACGTCAACGCGTCGCTGCCGCCCGAGGCCCGGGATGCGTGGTTCGCCTGCAGTGATCCCTCGGGTGTGGGACCGCGGCTGTACTTCCAGCGCGTCCCCGAGGGCAAGGTCGCCAAGAACCGGGTGCACCTCGACGTGCGGGTCGCCACCGGACTCGTGGGCGAGGAGCGCCTGGCCGCCCTGGAGGCCGAATGCGCCCGCCTGGTCGCGCTCGGCGCGGTGCGCGTGCGCCTGCTGCCAGCCGACGACGAGAACGAGTCGTGCATCACCATGCAGGACGTCGAGGGCAACGAGTTCTGCCTCGATTGACCGCCATCCGGGAGCGCGGAAGGGGCCGGGCGCGGGCGCAGCGACGAGGCCGGGATCGTCGGTGTCCCGGGCTGCCGAGCGCGCGGCTGCGATGTCAGGCGCCGGCCGGACCGCGGCGCCGTCGTTGCACCGTCACGCGGGCGATCAGGGCGGACAGCACGGAGGTCACCGCGAGGCTCGCGACCGCGACCGTGCCCACGCCGATCACGTAGAGGCCGCTGGAGTCGTCCGACCAGTCGTACCAGGCGGCGACGGTCAGGCCCGCCGTGGTACCGAGCACGGCGTCCCGGGTACGGCCACGGGACGCCGCCCAGGACAGCGGCACCAGCAGGGTCACCAGGAGGCCGGCCACCTGCCAGGCCTCGTACGGGCCGCTCACCGAGCCGTCGGGGTGCACGTCGTGGTGCTGGTCCCAGCCCAGCCAGGCGGCCCAGGCCGCCATCGGCGCGAGGAACAGCGGCAGCAGGACGGCGGACTTCCGAGGGTTGCGAGGCATGGGCCGAGTGTCCCGGCCCGCCTCCGGTCCCGGTAGGGCGCGTGTACTCACGCGCATCTGAGTAGGGCCCGGCCCGTGAACGACCTCCGGGCCGGGGGTGGGCGCGGTGCTCAGGTCAGTTCCGCTGCCAGCAGGGCGGCCGTCTCGGCGATCAGCTTCTCGTCGGCCGGGGCGGCGGGATCGGTGGTGGTGACGAGGACCGCCATGGTGATCGGTCCGCGGCCGGGCGGGCGGACGATGCCGACGTCGTTGGTGGTGCCGTAGCCGCCGGTGCCGGTCTTCTCGGCGACGGCCCAGTCCTGCGGCAGTCCGGCGCGCAGGCGGTTGCCGCCGGTCGTGTTGCCCAGCAGCCAGCCGGTGAGCCGCTGCCGGTCGGCCCGGCCGAGGGCGTCGCCCAGGGTGAGCCGGGCGTAGGTGCGGCCGAGGGCGCGGGGGCTCGACGTGTCGGTCTCGCGTCCGGGTTCGGCGGAGTTCAGTGCGGGTTCCCACCGGTCGAGCCGGGTCACCCGGTCGCCGATGGAGCGGCAGAAGCGGGTGACGGCGTCCGGGCCGCCGAGTTCGCGCAGCAGGAGGTTGGCCGCGGTGTTGTCGCTGTACCGGACGGCCGCCGCGCACAGCGCCTCGACGGTCATGCCGTCCGCGAGGTTGCCCGGCAGGCCCGTGATCGGTGCGTAGCCGGATTCGGTGACGTCGCGCTGCGTGTACCGGATGCGTTCGGCCAGGTGCGTGCCGTCGCGGTCGAGGTCCCTCAGCACCGCGGCCACGGCGATGGTCTTGAACGTGGAGCACAGGGGGAACAGCTCGTCCGGGCGGTACCGCACCGTTCTGCCGGTGTCCGCGTCGGACGCGTGGACGCCCAGGCGTGCCGCGTGCGCCTGTTCCAGGGCACGCAGCCGGCCGGCGATTCCGGTGTCGTCCGTGCCCTGCGCGTAGGCGCGTCCACCGACGGGGAGGACGGCGGGGAGGGCGGCGGCCAGGGCGGTCGCGGCGGCCCCGCCGAGGATGCGGCGTCGGCCTGGGATCAGTTCCATGGGTACGTCCTCCTGCTCGTACGGCGGCGCGGAC
The DNA here is from genome assembly GCF_053610105.1 of Kitasatospora sp. NPDC054939. Taxonomy (NCBI): domain Bacteria; kingdom Bacillati; phylum Actinomycetota; class Actinomycetes; order Kitasatosporales; family Streptomycetaceae; genus Kitasatospora; species Kitasatospora sp. NPDC054939. The sequence goes on from NZ_JBSGXP010000094.1 coordinate 17,525, forward strand.
GGGGACGGCCCGCGGCTCCGGGGTGCCCGTCCCGATCTTCGATGATCAGGACGCAGCCCCGTACCGAACCGTTCCGAACCGTTCCGACCCGTTCCGAGCCGTTCCGACCCGCCGCCGGGGTCGATCCGGGGCTCCGCGGAACGGCCTCGGCGGGTGCCGGGGCGGGTCCGGGGCCTCCTGACCAGGCGCAATCGGCCCGATCGCGCCACCATGGAGGGGTGAGTAGCATTCCGCACTACACCATGGGCGACCTCCTGCAGGAGGAAGCCGATCCCGAGCGGCGCCATCTCGTGCTCGACATCGGCAGTGAGGCGTACTTCCTGCGCGTGGTGAGCGGGCAGGGACCGGTCGAACCGCTGGAGAGCACATGGGCGATCGCCAGCTGCGAGGAGGCCACCGCCAGGGTGGCCCATCCCTGGCCGACCGATCCCGGCCTCGGGCACCACTGAATACTGCACCGGCCGCCGGACGCCCCCGGTACCGCGCGCCACCGCGCCGGGCCCGCGCCGAGGCGGCCTTCGGGCTGCGCGGCGCCCGCCGCGGAGTGCGCCGGCTCCGCGCAGGCGGGCCGGGCGACCGCACGGGCAACGGGCAACGAGTGCACCCCTCGGCGGGCGGGCGCCGAGCCCGAGCGTCGGGCCACGGCCGCAGCGCCCCCGTTCCCGCCGGCCGGGACGAACCGCCCCTCGGCGACCGCCTTCGACCCCGGTCCGCCGGTTCCCGACATCGTGTGGTTCCGACCGGTTCAGCCCACCGCTGCGCAGAAGTACCCTCCCCAAGATCGATTCTGACAGTCCGACAGCAAGCGTGCAGGCCCGGGACCGGGCTAGGGTCGTGCCCATGGAGACCATCAGAAGCACTGACGCCCGGATCCACCCCTACCGCATCGATGTCCCGCAGGACGAGCTCGACGACCTGCGTGCCCGGCTCGCGCGCACCCGCTGGGGCAGCGAGATCCCCGGCGTGGGCTGGAGCCGGGGTGTGCCCACCGACTACCTGAAGTCCCTGGCCGCCTACTGGGCCGACGGGTTCGACTGGCGCAAGGCCGAGGCCGAGCTCAACGGGTTCCCGCAGTTCACCACGGAGATCGACGGCCAGAACATCCACTTCCTGCACGTCCGTTCGTCGAACCCGGAGGCCCTGCCGCTGCTCCTGGTGCACGACTGGCCGTGCTCGTTCGTGCAGTACGCGGACGTCATCGAGCCGCTGTCCCGGGACTTCCACGTCGTGGTGACGTCGACGCCCGGCACGGGTTTCTCCGGCCCGCTGGCGGAGGCGGGTTGGAACACCGGCCGGATCGCGGGGGCGTTCGTCGAGCTGATGGACCGGCTCGGCTACGGCGGTTACGGCGTCCAGGGGACGGGCGGCGGCGCGTGGATCGTCGCGGAGATGGGGCGGCAGGCGCCCGAGCGGGTGGTCGGCATCCACGTCAACGGCCTGGTGACGTTCCCGTCGGGTGACCCGGCGGAGTTCGAGGGGCTGACGGAGTCCGAGCAGGAGCGGTTGTCCCGGCTGGAGGACTTCCAGCAGGACAAGATGGGCTTCAACGCCATCCAGTCCACCCGCCCGCAGACCCTCGCGTACGGGCTGCACGATTCTCCGGTCGGACAACTCGCCTGGATCGCCGAGAAGTTCAAGGAGTGGACCGACCCGGCCGCCGAGCTGCCCGAGGACGCGGTCGGCCGGGACCGCCTGCTGACGAACATCAGCGTGTACTGGTTCAGCGGTACCGCCGGATCCTCCGCGAACCTCTACTACGAGTCGGGCCACGACGCCGGCGCCTGGGCTCCCAAGCCGCGCGGGACCGTCCCGACCGGTGTGGCCGTCGCCCTGCCGACGGACATCGCCATCCGCCGCTTCGCCGAGCGCGACCACAACGTCACCCACTGGACGGAGCTGGAGCGCGGCGGCAACTTCCTCTCCCTCGAACAGCCCGACGCCTTCACCGCCGACGTCCGCACCTTCTTCGCCGGCCTGGGGCGCTGACGCCGCCGGCGTCCCACACGGGCCCCACAGGCACCACACGCATCCCTCACAGCGCACCACTTGACGACACGTTCGAGGCCCGGGCCCAGCGGCCCGGGCCTCGTTCGTTCCCGTCGCGCCTGCTCGGCCGCGCCACCGCGCTGACCTCCCAAAACGCCGAAGAGTGACGGTTCTTCCGGTGCGCACTACCCCAAGTCGGTTAATCCAAACAGAAGTTGCGTGACCAATCTAGTTGACCTTGCATGGACATGATGCATAGCATCACGATCACCGTTGTTGTTCGAGAGGAGTCAGAGATGGCACAGACTCAAACCATTGAAACGGCCACGTACGAGTCGCTGGTCGAGGACGCGCTGCGGGAGCTCTCCGCGGCCGAATCGGCCGATGTCCTCGTGCCGGTCGGAAGTGGCGACGAGGGCCCGCTGATGGCCTGGTTCGTCTCCACCTGATAGCACCGCCGGCAAGGCCATGACGAGTTCCGGCCGCGCGATCCCGGCGGCCGGAACTCCCTTGTCCGGACCCTCGACCTCCCGCCGACCCGACCCACAACCAGGGGGCCCCTCTTGACCGTTGTAGAGTTCAGCCGCGACCTGCGGGACGGAGTCGACGCGCTCCTCGACCGGTACGCCGGACTCTCCGACCGCGACCACTGCATCGTCGTCTTCTCCCCGGACAGCCGGGAGGCGGCGGCCTGGCTGGTGGCCGGACTGAAGCAGCGGAATATCGGCACCCAGGTCATCGGAATGCGGCCGCTGGTCGATTACGGATTCGCCGCGCGATTGAAAGCAGCCGTACCGGATCCGGAATCATTCACCGGCCGGCTCGTCATATTCACGCTCGAACGCGACACGATGTCCCATTTCTCGCCGCTCCTCCACACCATGCAGCAATTCGGCAGCGACCGGTGCATGGTGGTGCGCATCATCAGCGCGTCGCGGGAATTCTTCGAACAGGCCCTCAACCTCGGACCGGACGAACTCAGCGCCCGGAACGCCGAGCTGCTGACCCGCCTGACCGAGGCCCGCAGCATCCGGGTCCGCAGCCGGAGCGGCACGGACCTCCGCATCGGGCTCGACGCCGCGCGGTACGACTGGATCAGCAACCGCGGCGTGTGGCGCCCGGGCGGCTTCACCATCCTCCCCGCCGGGGAGATCGCCACCTACCCCGCCTCGATCGACGGCCGCCTGGTCGCGGACGGGGCACTCAACTGCAACGTCATCACCCGGATCGACACCCGCCTGGCGGCCCACCCGCTGACGGTCGACATCGCCGACGGACGCGCCACGGGCTTCTCGGGCGGCGACGACGACGTCCGCGAGCTCGTCGAGCTGTGCTTCAAGCAGCCGCACGGCACCCGGGTCGGCGAGTTGGGCTTCGGCACGAACACGGGCATCGACCGGTTCATCCCGGCCAACTCGCACATCAACGAACGCCGCGTCGGCGTGCACATCGGCTTCGGCCAGCACAACCAGGACCGGGCCGTGGTCGACTACGAGGAGAAGGTGCACCTCGACCTCATCACCGACGGCGCGGAGATCTACCTCGACGACGACCCCGAGCCCGTCGACCTGGCCAACCTCCGGCTCACCGGCGCCGAACACCCCGTGCTGGTACGGGACGAGGACATCACCGGCGACTGCTGCGGGTTCGGCTACGGCGAGCTGACGGACCCCGCCGCCGCGAGCGCGATCGGCTGAGCATGCGCGACCCGAAGACCGCACTGGCCGGCCGGCTGGCCGGCAGCGCCATGGAACTGCGCGACTTCCGCTTCCTCTGGGCCGGGCAGGCGGTCAGCGCCGTCGGGGACCAGCTCTTCAACGTGGCCGTCTCCCTCCGGGTGATCGAGAGCGGCGGCGACGCGGGCGACGTCGGTCTGGTGATCGGCGCCCGGATGCTCGCCTCCGTCCTGTTCGCGCTCCTCGGCGGGGTCTGGGCGGACCGGGTGCCCCGGCGGCGGGCGATGCTGCTCGCCGACGCGTTCCGGCTGGTGGCCATCACGGTGGTGGTGCTGGGGGCGTTCGACACGGCGACCCTCTCGCTCGCCGTGCTGACCTTCCTGGTCGGCAGCGGTGAGGCGTTCTTCCGACCCGCGTACGGCGGCCTGGTGCCCTCGCTGGTACCCGAGGACCGCCTGCTCAGCGCCAACGTCTGGCGGGGCAGCATGGAGAGCGCGGCAGCCGTGGTCGGGCCGGCGCTCGGCGGCGTGCTGGTGGCCACCGTCGGCACCCGGGCGGCCTTCGCCGTCAACGCCGCCACCTTCGCGGTCAGCCTGCTGTGCGTCCTCGCGGTCACCGAACCGCCGCTGGACCGGTCGGCGTCCCGCTCGTCCGTCCTCCAGGAGACCCGGGAGGGCCTCGCCGCGGTGCGCCGCGTCCCCTGGGTGGCGGCCCTGCTGGCCATGACCGCGGTGCAGACCATGCTGGTCGTGGCGCCCCATATGGTCCTCCTGCCGGTGATCACGCAGGAGGAGTTCGCGGGGCCCTCCACCTATGGCCTGGTCATCGCGATGTTCAGCCTCAGCGGCTTCGTCGGCACGATCCTCGTCGGGCGGATGCAGCTGAAGCACCCCGGAACGACCGCGATGGTCTTCAACGCGCTCTTCGTGACCGTGCCGCTCGTCCTGCTCACCCCCTTCTCCCTCTGGTGGGTGGTGGCCGGGTACATGCTCGCGGGATTCGCGATGATGCCCTTCAACACGCTCCTGCACACCGCCCTGCAACGCCAGTTCCCGCCCTCGCTGCTCGGCCGGGTCAGCTCCGTCGACTGGATGTGCAGCCTCGCCCTGCTGCCGCTCGGCCTCGCCGTCGTCGGCCCGCTGGCCGACGCCGTGGGCCGCACGACCGTCCTCGTCGTCGCCGCGGGCGTGCAACTCGGCGCCGCACTGCTGGTGCTGACCGTCCCCGGGGTGCGGGACTTCCATCACGAAGAACAGCCGGTTCGCCACGACACGGAGGTATGAGATGGCACTGGAGAAGCTCCTCGACGACCCGTCGAAGCTGGTGTCCATTCGGGACACCGAACCCTACGTCAGCCGCGACATGGGCGAGTTGGACCACGTGTTCTCGACCGACCTGGCCCAGCAGCTCCTCTACGAGCGCGGACTGCGCACCCCCTACATCCGGCTGTGGCGCCACGGCCAGGACATCGGGGTGCGGAACGCCACCAAGCCCGGCGACGACGGGTCCGACGAGCGACGGGTGCTGTCCGGGCTCGCCGACCCGCGGTACGTCGTGTCGCAGATGCGGGAGGGCGCGACCCTCGTCTTCCAGGCGATGTCCACGTACTGCCCCGAAGTGGAGTCCTTCTGCACGGAGTTGTCCGGCGAGATCGGTGTCCCCGTCGCGGCCAACGCCTTCCTGACCCCGCCGCACTCCAAGGGCGCCGAGGCGCACTACGACCTCGCCAGCATCTTCATCCGCCAGCTCGCCGGCTCCAAGACCTGGCGGCTGCACGAGCCGCCCATGAAGTGGCCGGTCAAGCGCTCGAAGCCGGGGGTCACCCCGCAGACCCCGCTCTGCCTCGAAGTCACCCTCCACGCCGGCGACTGCCTCTACCTGCCGCGCGGCTTCTACCACGAGGGGACCACGGGCGCGGAGGGCTCCGTCCACATCGCCTTCTCCGACGGCGTCGAGGACACCTGGACCCAGATCCTGCACGACGTCCTCGACCTCGCCGTCGAACGGAGCGCCGCGCTGCGCGGCCGGCTGCCGAGCCGGGCCGAGGCGCTGAGCGGCGACTCGAAGGAGATCTGGAAGGAGGTCCGGGAGGACGTCTTCCGCACCCTGGAGGGCCTGAGCGACGAACTGATCTCCGCTCTGGTGATCCGGCGCCTCCAGGCCCGCGAGGCGCAGCTCACGAAGGCCGAGCCGGCCTCGCTGGGCGAGATCCTGGCCGTGGGCTCCCCCTCGGCCGGCGCCTGATGGCGGCCGGGCAGGACGAGGCGGTCCGGGTCGGCATCACCCCGGCCGGCACCATGAGCCTGGTCCGGAGCTACCACCGGGAGATCCTCCGGCGCCTGGAGCCCGTCCTCCCCGCCGGGCCCGCGCCCGCCTGCCTGCACCCCGGCCTGGTCTGGGCCGCGACCCGGACGCCCGGCGGCGGCGCTGCCGAGCCCGCGGACGTCGCCGACACGGTCCGCGCGCTCGCGGGGACCGGGCTGATGCCTCCGCTCGAACACCTCACGCCCGGCGGTTCGGCCGCCCTCCCCGACTGGTGCCGCTGGGCGACGGACCAGCTGCTCGCCGACATCCGGCGGACCGGCGGCACCGGTGAGGCCGACTTCGGCGCACCGGACCCGGCCGAGGGCATCGCGCACCTGGAGGCCGCCCGCGCGGCCCTGCGGCGGGTCTGGCCGGAAGCCGCCCTGGAGACGGACCTGCTCGTCCGCGTCGTCGTCCACGTCCGGGGCGGCGCCTTCCGCTCGGCCACGCTCCGCCCGACCTTCGGCGCCGTCTACCTCGGCGACTCCAGCGTCGAGAGCACCCCGGCGGCCTTCGAGGCACTCCTCCACGAGACCGGCCACCACGCCCTCTACCTGCGGAACTTCTTCGCCGCCTACGTGACCAACGGCGACGTCCTGATCAGCCACCCGCTGCGCCCGGACCCGCGCCCGGTCTCCGGCGCCGTGCACGCCGCCCACGTCCTGGCCCGCATGGCGTACGGACTCACCCGCTGGGCGGCGGCGGACCCGGCGGCTCCCCCCGAGGTCGCCGCCCGGCGCGACGGCGCCCTGGAGCGTCTGCGCGGCACCGTCGAGGCGCTGGAGCCGGCCGCCGAGTGGACGGCGCAGGGCCGGCAGTGGTTCGACGACCTCCTCCGCTGGGAGAAGGAGCTGACGGCCGGCCGCTGACCGTGCCGCATCGGCCCCGGCCCGTCCGCCTCCGGCGCGTCAGGACCGTTCGCCGACCGGGGCGGTGGCCTCCTCCACCCGGGCACGGACCCAGGTGAGGAAGGTCCGCACCTCGGCCGCGGACAGGCCGGCGAGGGGCGGGCCGGCGAGGGGCGGGCCGGCCGGCGGTCGCGGTCGGTCGTAGCTGCGCAGCGCGGCCGCGAGCAGCGGTCCGAAGGCGGGCTCGGCGGCGGCGATCTCCCGGGCCGCCGCACGCTTGGCGGTCCAGCGGCCGGTGCGGCAGAACACCAGGGCGCGGCAGGCGTTGAGCACCCGGTTGTCCGTGAGGTGGCCCTCGCCGTCGGTGTGCTCGCGCACCGCGGCCCGGACGGCGGCGAGCAGGTCGGCAGGAGCGGGTTCCGCGACGACCTGCCGGGCCGGAGGGCCCCACAGCGCGATGCCGGCCCGATGGACGATCGAGCGGTCGACGACGAACCAGAACGCCGGCACCCCGGTGGTGGCGAGGTCGGCGCGGTCCGGGAGCCGCGGTCCGGTGTTGAGGTTCAGCAGGTAGCCGGCGGCGGCCGAGGGGCGGGCGGCGAAGTCCGCGCCGTACAGCACCAGTTCCAGGCCCGCCGCCGGGCAGGGCAGTCGCGGATGGGCGAGTTCCGCCGCCAGTTCCCGCACGGTCTCCCCCGGCGGGTCGGGTTCGACGACGACCACCGCGTCCACGTCGCTGCGCCCGTGCCGGTAGTCCCCGAGCGCCACCGAACCGGCCACGAGCACGCTCACCAGGCGCGGCCCGCACACGGCGCGGGTGCGGCGGACGAGTTCCGCCAGGTACGGGTGCAGTTCGGCGGGGATCGGCCGGCGGTCGGCGGCGTCCTGGGTCATGCACCCAGTCTGCCCCCGTCGGAGCGAACGGGCGGGAACGCTCTGCCGCCACCCCGACCGGGGCCCCGCCCCGGCCGCCCGGACGCAGACCTCGACGCGGGCGCGTCCGGGCCTGTTTGACAACGTTTCAGTTTCGATGACCGGCATTGCGGTCGAACATCTTCCAACACAATGCCACATGTGCCATTTTACATGTCGCACATCGAAAGGCCCGCGTCCCCAACGCGCGGCCACAACGGCCCCGGAGGCCCCCACAGATGCGTTCCTCCCGGATATCCACGGCTGCCGGCGCGCGCAGACTCACTGCGCTCGGCGCAGCCTTCTTCATCGCACTCGGCCTGTACGCACCCCAGAGCCAGGCCGCCCCGGTCGGCACCGCGGCCCCGGTCGGCGCGGGCGCCACCTCGGCGGCCGCCCCGGCGCCGCGCGCCGTCCCCGTCCCCAAGTCGCCGCACGCCACGGACGACGCCGCCGCCTTCAGGATCTCCTCCCAGGACGACACCGGGGAACGCCCCACTACGGCCGCCCCCACCTCCCCTCCCGACAAGGCCGACAAGACCGACAAGGCCGGGCGGCAGTCCTCGGCCGCCCCCGGCGCGAACGGGTGTCCCGACCTGTCCGGCGTCATCAACGCCACCGGCGCCGCACTCGTCCAGCAGCTCAAGGCGCTCCCCCAGGTCACCTGCACCTACCCGCTGTTCGACCTCACCGGGGAGGACGCGCGCAAGACCTTCCGCGAGGCCCAGATGGTGACCGTCGCCGACGCACTGCGCGACGCGTCCGCCACCTACCCGGGCAACAACAGCGGCGCCATCGGGCAGCTGGTGATGTTCCTGCGCGCCGGCTACTACGTGCAGGACAACCACGCGGACGTCGTCGGCGGCTACGGCACCGCGCTGAAGACCTCCGCCCGCGGCGCACTCGACGCGTTCTTCGCCTCCCCCCGCAGCAAGGACGTCACCGACGCCAACGGCGAGACGCTCAACGAGGTCGTCACCCTGATCGACAGCACCCACGAGGCCGGCCGCTACGCCCCCGTCGTCAAGTGGATGCTCGCCGGCTACGACGGGTCCTGGCCCACCCGGATGAACCTCGCCATGCAGCACGTCGAGTGGGTCGTCGAGAACGGCTTCAAGGCCAAGAACGACGACCGCGGCTGGAAGGCCGCCCTCAAGGCCGACCCCACGATCCTCGACACCTGGGCCGCCTTCATCACCCGCAACGACACACAGCTCAACCGCTGGGACGTCGTCAGCAACGTCGGCCGCTTCCTCGGCCACGCCCTGGAGGTCCCCGAGCTCAAGGACCGGCTGCGGCCGCTGCTCAGGGACCTGATCAACCGCTACCCGCACACCGGCCCGACCGCCCCGATCACCATGAACCTGGGCTGGGCCACGCGCCAGTTCGACAAGGGCAACTGCGCGGCCTACGCCATCTGCGACCTCGGCGACCGCGTGCTCCCGCTGGTCCTGCCGATCCAGCACACCTGCAACGCCGGCCTGAAGATCCGCGCCCAGGACGTCTCCCCCGGGCAGCTGGCCACCACATGCACCAGCCTGGTCAACCAGGACGCCTACTTCCACCGGATCATCGGCGACCAGGGTCCCGTCGCCGGTGACGTGAACACCGACCTGGAGGTCGTCGTCTTCGACGACTACACCCAGTACGCGCTGTACGCCTGGGCCATCTACAACATCGACGTCGACAACGGCGGCATGTACGAGGAGGGCAACCCGGCGCTGCCCGGCAACCAGGCCCGCTTCATCGCCCACGAGGCCCACTGGCTGCGTCCCTCGTTCGAGATCTGGAACCTCAACCACGAGTACACCCACTACCTCGACGGCCGCTACAACATGCACGGCGACTTCGAGGCCGGCATCACCACCCCGACCATCTGGTGGGTCGAGGGCATCGCCGAGAACATCTCGTACGGCTACCGCAACGAGCGCAACTCCGCGGCCATCGCCGAGGCCGGCAAGCAGACGTACAAACTCAGCGAACTGTTCGACACCGTCTACGGCCAGGACGAGGACCCCGAGGTCAACTCGAACCGGGTCTACCGGTGGGGCTTCCTGGCGGTCCGCTACCTGCTGCAGGCCCACCCCGCGGACGTCGAGACCGTGCTCGGCAAGTACCGCACCGGTGACTGGACCGGCGCCCGCACCTTCCTGAAGCAGACCATCGGCACCCGCTACGACGCCGGCTTCGCCACCTGGCTGACCACCACCTGCGCCACCGACGACTGCGGCCCGCTCCCGGCCGCCGCGGCCGTCCCGCTCTGCACGAGCGCCGACCCCCGCCGGTTCGACGACAACTGCCGCCGGGACGGCCTCGCCGCCACCACCGGCAACTACAGCTACCACTTCCTGTACCTGCCCGCCGGCGTCAGGGAGCTGACCATCACCAGCAGCGGCGGCACCGGCAACGCCGACCTGTACTACAACGGCGCCACCTGGGCCACCACCGGCAGCCACCAGGCCAAGTCCACCAACGCCGGCAACGGCGAGACCCTGACGATCGCCGACCCGCCGTCCGGCTGGGTCTACTTCAGCCTCGCCGCCCCGCAGGACTTCGGCGGCGTGAGCGTCACCACGCAGTACCGGTGACAGTACCGGTGACCGGGTCCGCCCGGCACTGAGGGCCCGGCACCCGCGCGGCCCGCCGGGTCCGCGCACCCCGGAGCAACGGCGGTCCGGGCGTGACCGTAGGCTGCCGCCATGACCGCTGATCGAATGAATGTTCCCGCCGCCCTGGAGCTGCTGCTGGCCGGCAACCGGCGGTTCACCGCGGGCACGCCCGAGCACCCGAACCAGGACGCCGCCCGCCGCGCCGCCGTCGCCCCGGCACAGAGCCCGTTCGCGGTGCTGTTCGGCTGCTCCGACTCCCGCCTCGCCGCGGAGATCATCTTCGACCGGGGCCTCGGCGACCTGTTCGTGGTCCGCACCGCCGGCCACGTGGTCGGCCCCGAGGTGCTGGGCAGTATCGAGTACGGCGTCAGCGTGCTCGGCAGCCCCCTCGTGGTGGTCCTGGGCCACGACTCCTGCGGCGCCGTCGCGGCCACCCGCAGCGCGGTGGAGGACGGCACCACCGCGAGCGGCTTCGTGCGGGACGTGATCGAGCGCGTCACCCCGAGCGTGCTCGCCGCCCGGGCCGCCGGCCACACCGACGACGAGCACTTCATCGACACCCACATCCGGCACACCGTCGACCTGCTGATGGAGCGCTCCCGCACCCTGGCCGACGCCGTCGACGCGGGCACCGCCGCCGTGGTCGGCCTCTCCTACCGCCTCGCCGACGGCACCGCCCGCCTGGTCACCGCCCGCGGCGTCGACGCCCCGGACCCGCTGCCGCTGTAGTCGTCCGCGGAGCGCACCGACCGGGGCGGACGCCTGCGCGGGCAAGGCGGCGCGGACACTTCCGGGTCGGCGGACGTCACTCCCCCGCGATGATGCGGCGGAGGCCGTCCAGGTCCTCGTGCGAGAACCCGGCGGGCTGCAGGACGGCGTTCCAGCCGTCCACGTACTCGGCCTTGTACGTGTGGCCGTGGCCGCTCGGTACCTCGGTGGAGAACGGGAGGTCCGCGGTGACCTGCCAGAAGGTCACGAACGGGATCCACACCGTCCCCTGGAGCACGTCCTCGCCCGGCGGTTCGTCGATCCAGTCGGGCTCGTTGAACACCAGCTGCGGGCTCCACCAGACGATCGGGTCGGACGGGTGCATCAGGTAGAGGACCCGGGTGCCGTCCCAGGGCTGCTCCGCGGGCGGGATCGCCGCGCCCGGATCGTTGCTGAGGCGCACGGTCCGACCGCCCTGGTACACCGGCTGGACCTCGGGGCTTCCGGCGTCCCGGTCGTCGCTGAACTGCCGGAACAGCGTGTTGAAGTTGGGCGGCCCTGCGAACAGGGTCCCCGAGGTCCGGTTGCGCAGGTCGTACTCGCCGCTGAACGCGGCCTCGCCGCCGAACGACCCGAGACTCTCCCCGGCGACGAGGAGCCGCGGCCGGTCCTCCTGCGGAAGCTTGGACCAGATGTCGTAGACCGCGTCGAACAGGTCGCGGCCGGCCGCCCGCGCCTTGGACTGGTCGACCAGGTACGAGATCCAGGACGGCAGGTAGGAGTACTGCATCGCCACGGTCGCCGCGTTGCCGCCGGTGAGGTACTCGAAGGAGTCGACCGACGCCGGATCGACCCAGCCGCTGCCGGTCGTGGTCACGACGAGCAGGTTCCGGCGTTCGAACCCCCCGGCGCGTTGGAGGTCCTGGACGGCCAGTGCGGCGCGGGACTCGGTGGTCTCCGACGAATCCAGGCCGGCGTAGGCGCGGATCGGCTCCATGGCCGGGCGGTGGCTGAACGCGCTGATGTCGCCCGCGGTCGGGCCGGTGCCGGTGAAGCCGCGCCCCTGGCGCCCCAGGGAATCCCAGGGAACGAGCGATCCCGGTCCTCCCGAGCGGAGCGCGGTGGCGGGCTGGTGCGCACCGTCCGGGGTCGCGCTGTCCCGCAGCGAGAAGGTCTGGTTGGCGATGCCGACGAAGCCCTCCAGCAGCAGGCCGGTGATCACCAGGTAGGTCAGGCCGGCCGCGAGGATCCAGCCGAGGGCGTTCGCCGCCCGCTTCCCGATGCGGCGGTCGAGCAGCGCCGCGGTCCTGCGGTACAGCGCACGGATCCCGCGTCCGATCAGGAGCAGGACGCCGAACACCGCCGCCGCGACCACCGGGGACAGGACGACGAGCCAGACGTTGTAGTCGGTCACCCCCATCAGGCCGCGGATCAGGTACTGCCAGTACTGCCCGAGTCCGAAGAACACGGTGAGCAGGACGGCTGCACCGATGAGGAGGATCCGCCGCGCCCGGGGTCCGGGGGTACGGGCGTCGCGGTCGGCGAAGGCCCGCCACACGGCTGCGCCGAGGACACCGAGCCCGTAGCCGATGGCCGCGCTGATACCCCACACCAGGCCCTGGACGACGCCGCCGCGCGGCAGGAGCGACGGCGTGAACGACAGGCACGAGGCCACGACCGCGCCCCAGCAACCGGGAAGTGTGAGGTGCGCCGGGTTCCGGAACCGGTGCTGCGCGGGCGTGTCCGACGGTTCCGGAACGTCGGTGGGCGTTTCCATGGCGGCGGCCGTTCACGTGGGGCGGACGGTGCGAGGCGTTCGGCGGGACCGCGGGCGACCGGCCGTTGCGGCCCGGGCGCCCGTGCGGTCCCGCGGTCCACCTCAAGGATCGCCCTCGGGCCTGGGCGGCGCCAGCGCACGGTGTTCGGCGCGGGCGGGCAACCCCGCGCGGGCGGTCACGCCACCCGTGCGAGCGTGAACGCGGTGAGGTAGCCCAGCGCGTTGGTCGCCCAGTGCAGGCCGACCGGTGCCAGCAGGCTCCCGCTGCGGCGGCGCAGCTCGCAGAAGAGGATGCCCGCGGCGCCGGTGAAGAGCACCGCACCGAGATCGGCGACGACCGCGGCGAGCGGCGTGTGGCCGAACACCGCCGTGAGCGCCGGCTTCTGGGACGCGAGGTGCAGGGAGGGGAGGATGTGCCAGAGCCCGAAGAGCAGCGACGATCCCGCGGTCGCCGCCACCGTGCCGCGGTAGCGACGGATCAGCCCGTACAGCACCCCGCGGAACGCGTACTCCTCCAGGATCACCGTGCCCAGCGGCACCGTGACGAACATGCGCAGTGCGACCTCGCCGCCCGTGAGGCCGCCCGTGCGCTCGTCCGCGAAGAGGCGGCGGGTGAACGGCACCAGGGCCCCGAGGAGGTAGACCGCCGCCACGATGCCGATCAGGGCTGCCGCCCAGAGCAGGCCGCGCCGCAGGGTGCCGGCGCCCAGGCCGAGGTCGTCCCGGGTGCCGCCCGCCCACCACACGATGCCGGTGAGGGCGGCGATCGCCACGACGGCGTCGGCGGGCCCCAGGGACGGCAGGCGTCCGTTCGTGGCGAGGTTGGTCACGACGAGGACGGCCAGTACGGCGGCCAGGACGATGCCGGGGGCGGCCGGTCGGCGCAGTCGCATCAGTGCTCAGCCACGGCCCCGGTTCCGGTCCCGCTTCCGCTGCTCGGCCGCGTACGGGTCGCGTGCGGAGCCCTCGGGGGCCTGCTGCTCCAGCAGGCGCTTGGCGGTCCGCAGCTCCTTGCGGGCCTTCTTGTCCACGACCGGGTAGCGGGGGTCGATCTCCATCAGCGTGTGCACGAGCACGGCGGCGGCGCAGATGCGCGCGAACCACTTGCGGTCGGCCGGCACGACGTACCACGGCGCCCACGAGGTGCTGGTGGCCGAGATCATCTCGGAGAAGGCGAGCTGGTAGTCGTCCCAGCGCTCGCGTTCGCGGAGGTCCGCCGCCGAGAACTTCCAGTTCTTCTCCGGCAGGTCGAGCCGTTTCAGGAAGCGGACGCGCTGCTCCTCCTGGGAGAGGTTCAGGAAGATCTTCACGACCCTGAACCCGTTGTCGCAGAGGTAGCGCTCCCAGTCGTTGATCTCCCGGTAGCGGCGCTCCCAGACGTCGGGGCCTCTCGCCTCGGCGGGCAACCGCTGGCGGTCGAGGTTCTCCGGGTGCACCCGCACCACGAGGACCTCCTCGTAGTGCGACCGGTTGAAGATCGCGATGTCCCCGCGGGCCGGCAGGCGGGACGCGTAGCGCCACAGGTAGTCGTGGTCCAGTTCCTCCGCGGAGGGCACCTTGAAGCTGCTGACGTGGACGCCCTGCGGGTTGACCCCGCTCATGACGTGGCGGATCGTCCCGTCCTTCCCGCCCGCGTCGATGGCCTGCAGGCAGAGCAGCACCCCGTAGCTGTTCTGGGCGGCCAGCTTCGCCTGGTACTCGGCGAGCAGGCCGATGCCGGTGCGCAGCAGTCCGGCGCCGTCCCGCTTCTTCATGCGGGATTTGAACCGGGGGTCGAAGTCCTCGGCGAGGTCCACCCGGGAGCCCGGCTCCACCCGCAGTGGCTCGATGAACTTCGCGATCCTCCTGGCCTGCTTCGTCGACACCGTTTCCTCCCGGCCACGACGCCTCCGGGCCACCCGTCCGGTGGACACCGTTCTCCAGCCACCCTCCGTCCGGTCGTCAGTGCCGTCAAACCGGGGGGCCGGATCCGGGTGGCCGCGTGCGGCCCGCGGCGCGGGGGCCGGCCGGTGCAGCAGCCCGGCCCCCACGTGCGGCCCGGTCAGGCCTGCGAGCGACGGCGGGAGGCGGCGACCGCGCCGGCGCCCAGCACGACGGCCGCACCGGCCACGGCGGCGAGGCCGGCGTGCGGGGTGGTCGAGCCGGTGGCGGCCAGCGTGCCGCCGGTGCGCTGGGCGTCCGCGGTGGCGGTGACCGCCGTTGCGGTGGTCTTCGTACCGGTCGTGGTGGAGGTGACCGCGACCGCGCCGGTGCTCGACCCGCCGGTGGTCGTGGCGTTCCGGCTGGCGGCCTCGGCTGCGGCCTTCGCGGCGGCCTGGTCCTTGGCGCGGGCCGTGAACTGCCCCTCCTTCAGGAAGGCCCGGACGTCCGCGATGGTGCCGTCGAGGGCGGCGCTGCCGGCCCTGCGGACCTCGGGGCCGCCGGTCTCGACGATCCGGGAGGCGTGGATCCGGTCGTCGCTCGCCCGCAGCGGCTCCAGCTCCGACGCCAGGAAGCGCTCGACGTCCGCGACCGAGCCGGCCAGCGCCTTCTCTGCCGCCTCCCGGACGTGCCGGCCGGTGCCCGCAGCGTCGGCGATGCGCCGGACCTCGGCGCGCTTCTCGTCCTCGGCGCGGGCGATGTGCTGGCCGGTCCTGAGGAAGGCGCGGACGTCCTCGTGGGTGCCGTTCATCGCCGCGTCGGCGGCTTTCCGCACGGCCGGGCCGCCGAGGCTCAGGATCTGCATGAGCCGGACCCGGTCGTCGTGCTCGGCCGGGTTCTTGATGCCCACCTTGAGGAAGTGCTCGACCTCCGCGGCCGTGCCCGCGAGCGCCTTCTGCGCGCCCTCGCGCACACCCGGCCCGGTGTTCGGGTCATCGAGGATCCGCCTGAGCTCGGCCCGGTTCTCGTCCTCGGCGCGGGCCACGTGCCGGCCGGTGGTCAGGAAGGCGCGGAACACCGCGAGGTCGTCCGACCGGAACGCGGCCTCGCCGGCCTTCTGCATGGCCGGACCCCCACCGTTCATGATCTGCACGATCGCGACCCTCGCGTCGTCCCGGCGGATCCGGTCGACCTCCGAGGCGAGGAAGCGCGCCCGGTCCTCCGGGGTGCCGGCGAGCGCCTTCGCCGCGTGCTCGCGGAGGTATCTGCTCGGGGCGGTGACCAGGTAGTCGTTCGGGTAGACGAGCAGCCTCTCGATGGCCGCCCGGTTCTCCTCGTCCGTCCTCGCCCCGGCCGGGTCGTTCTGCTCCTGCCCCGCCGGAGCGGTGTCGGCGAGCGCCGGTGCCCCCAGGGCGACGGGTGCGGCTGCCGTGGCGAGCAGGACGGCAGCAGCGAGCGAACGACGGATCTTCAACGGTCCCCCGGGATCATGATGAGAGTGGGCCCCACCTGCGCGTTCGCGGCGGTCGGCCGGGTGATCGTATAGCGACGAGATCCCGCTGTCGAACGCCTTTCCGCACGTCGCCGCGGGCCATGCAGGGCCCGCGAGGGGGCGGCAGGTCGCCG
>NZ_JBSGXP010000095.1:0-33719 GCF_053610105.1 Kitasatospora sp. NPDC054939
TCCGGACGCGGTTGCGGCGCTTGGGGGTGGCGGTGGTGGCGGCGGTGGCGGTCTCGTTACGGAAGGTCATGCGGTTCCTCTCGGTGTGCGGGCGCACGGAACCAGGCCCCGGGTGGGGGTGGGTTCTGTGGGTGGGTCCCGCGGAGTCTGGGGGTTCGAGCGTTGGCGTCCGGGTGTCGGGTCCGGGGCGTGTGCTCGGTGCAACGGGTTCGAAGTTACGGGTGGGGGTGGCGGGGTTTCAAGGATTGGGGGGTTTGGGCTGGTGGGGGTGGGGTTACCGGGTGTATGGATCAAGGATTGGGGGCGTTTCGGGGTCGAATGTCCCGTTTTTGAAGATCGAACCGGCCCTTGGAGTGGTGCCCGCCACAGAAGTGGGGCTGTGAGGCCGGGCACATTGTCGACAGCCCGTCACCACACCTCGGCACGCCGTACCGGATCCACCCCTCCCGGACCCGGCCCCGGGTGGCCCCCACCACAGCCCTCACCCGCCGTGCCCGGCCAACCCACCCACCGTGGCCACCCGGACCGCCCGCGCGGTGTCCGGTACGGCCTCGGGCCGCCGGGAACGACCGGCCCCGCCGGGCGTCAGTGACCGGCGATAGGCTGCAGGACCATGACGGACGAACCGGTCAATGCCCCCGCCGCCCTCGGCGCCGACCTCCACCTGGAGCTCGCCGGCATCGGCAGCCGCCGGGCCGCGCTGATGCGCGCGCTGCGCGAGGCCATCCGGACCGGGCGCCTCGCCCCCGGCACCCGCCTGCCGCCCTACCGCTCGCTCGCCGCCGACCTCGGGATCGCCCGCAACACCGCCGCCGAGGCGTACGCCGAGCTGGTCGCCGAGGGCTGGCTCACCGCCCGGCAGGGGTCCGGCACCACCGTCGCCCACCGCACGGAGCCCGTACCGCCCACCCGCACCCGGCGGCCGTCGGCACCGCCGCGCCCCTCCCACGACCTCCGGCAGGGGCAACCCGACGCCTCGTCCTTCCCGCGGACCGCCTGGCTCGCGGCCTCCCGCCGCGCCCTCACCGCGGCGCCCAACGAGGCCTTCGGGCCGGGCGACCCCCGGGGCCGCCGCGAACTGCGCACCGTGCTCGCCGACTACCTGGCCCGCGCGCGGGGCGTGCGCACCGATCCCGAGCGGATCGTCGTCTGCTCGGGCTTCGCGCACGCGCTGCGGCTGCTGTTCGAGGGCGGGGCGAACGCCGTGCTGCCGGCGCAGCTCGCCGTGGAGGGGTACGGGCTCGCCTTCCATCGGACGCTGCTGGCCCGCGCCGGGGTCCGTACCGTCCCGCTGCCGCTGGACGAGCATGGCGCCCGGGTCGACACCCTCGCCGACCACCGCGGGCTCCGGACGGCCCTGCTCACCCCGGCCCACCAGTTCCCGACCGGCGGGCCGCTGGCCGCCGGCCGGCGCTCGGCCGTCGTGGACTGGGCCCGGGCGGGCGGCGGACTGCTGCTGGAGGACGACTACGACGGCGAGTTCCGCTACGACCGGCAGCCCGTGGGCGCCGTCCAGGGGCTCGACCCGGACCGCGTGCTCTACCTCGGTACGGCCAGCAAGAGCCTCACCCCGGCCCTGCGGCTCGGCTGGATGGTGCTCCCGGACCACCTGGTCGACCGGGTGCTCGCGGCCAAGGGCGAACGGGAGGCCTGGGCCAGCGCCCTCGACCAGCTCACCCTCGCCGAGTTCATCGACTCCGGTGCGTACGACCGGCACGTGCGCCGGATGCGCCAGCGCTACCGCGACCGCCGGGACCAACTGGTCGCCGCACTCGACGCCCACGCCCCGCACATCGAGGTCTCCGGCATCGCCGCCGGCCTGCACGCCGTCCTGCGGCTCGCCCCGGGCACCGAGCGCTCGGTGCTCAAGGCCGCCCGCTACCGGGGCCTGGCGGTGGACGGCCTCGCCGACTACCGCCACCCGGACACCGACCCCGCGGCGATGCCCGCCGTCGACGGCCTGGTGGTCGGCTACGCCACCCCGTCCGACCACGCCTACCCGGCCGCCCTGGCGGCCCTCTGCGACGTGCTGCCGCCGCTCGTCTGAACCCGCCGCCGCAGCGTAGTGCGGGTGGCGGGCGGTGGGCGGTGGGCGGTGGCGAGGGGGAACGCGCAGCCTAGTGCGGGAGCGGCGGGCGGGTGGGCGCGGGCGTACGCAATGGCCCCCGGTGTCTGCTCCGCGGTCATCCGCCGGTACGGACCACGGCGGAGGAACCGCCACCGGTTGCCGGGTCCGGCCTAGGCTCCCCGGTCGTGGACGGCGCACAGGCGTGACGCCCCGGTGCCGTCCCCCGGGCGGCGCGGGCCTTGACCGGACCGCCCGCCACCCGCCCCCGTCGGGCGCCGGCTTCCCCCGTACCGGTGCCCGACGGGCCAGTGCCGTGCAGGCTGTCGGACCGGCATGGGAGGCTGTCCGCCATGGCCGACCCGCACCACAGCGAATCCACCCCGGCAGCCGGGGGCGTCACCGCCGCGCACGCCGACGTCCTTGCGGGCGAACCGGCGGCGAACGGTACCGCGGGCCAGGCCGGTCCGTGTGCGGAGCACCCGGCGGGCGGAGCCGGGACGGACGCCCGCGCGGCCGGGGCGCCGCCACTGCCGTACGGCTTGTACGCGGCGATCCGCGAGCGGGCCGACGCGCGTGCCGCGCCGCTCGTCGACGGGCTGGTGCGTTCCTCGCTGGTGCTGGAACCGGTGGCCGACGGGACACCGGAGGGCAGCGGTCCGGGCACCGCCGGGGTCGGCCGGATCGGCGGACTGCCCGCACTGCCGGACGGCACCGAGTGGCCGGGTTTCGCGGGTCGGCCGATGCAACTGCTCGCCCAACTCGACTGCGCGGCCCTGGCGGAGGCGTTCCGGGCCGGTGACGTCGGTGACGTCGGTGACAGCGGTGGCGGGGGTGACGCCTGGCCGCTGCCCGCCGCGGGGCTGCTGCTGTTCTTCGGCGACGACCTGTGCGAGGACTACCGCGGCACCGGCTGCCGGGTGCTCCACCTGCCGCCCGGCCCGCCCACCGGGCCGGAGTCGCTGCGTCCGGCGCCGGACGGGGTGGCGGTCGTGCCGCCGACGACGGTGGCGGCGCGCCGGGAGCTGTGCGGACCCTCGTACGAGGACCGGGAGTTGGAGGCGCTCTTCCCGGACGACTTCCTGACCGTGATGGACCTCTCGACGGACTTCCGCAAGCACCTGCCCGGGGCGGACCTCAGGGTCCTCGGCTGGTGCGACAGCGGTACCGGCCGTCCGGACGGCTTCCGCCCGCTGCTGCAGATCGAGTGCGGGGCCGCGGGCCTCGGCCTCGGCGAGGTCGTCAACGTCTCTTTCTGGATCACCGACGAGGACCTGGCCGCCGGGCGCTTCGACCGCGTCCGCCACGGCTTCGAAGTGGCCTGACCCGCCGCACCCGCCGCACCCGCCGTACCCGCCCTACCGGCCCGCACCCGCCGGTCCGCCCTTCCCCCCGGCACCCTCCGCGCCGTACCCTCCGCGCCGTACCCGCCGCGCCGTACCCGCCGCGCCTGCACACCCGTTCGTAGGTCGCCCACGCATTCGAGTGTCGTACGTGCGTGCGAGACGTCCCGGCGAAGTGCGCCCTCCGGCGGCGGCCGTCGTGCGGTCGCGGGCAGCGGCGATTCGCCTGCGCAGGAATCTCCGGCGGTACGGCGTGTTGTTGACAGATTCCAACCATTTCTGCAAGCAGATTCACCCTATCGGGGGTCACCGGGTGCTCCTTGCGGCGTCCCGAGTTGCTGGTGATCTAGGGTTCCGGATGGGTCGAGCGAGCTGCGACTCCCGCATCCGAGGCCCCAACACCCCAATCTGTACGCCTGTATGACGTTCCGTCAGATCGGCTGATGACAGCTGCTCGCGGCGGGGCGATGCGACTTGACCAGATGAAGGAGATTCCTGCCGATGTCGGTGGACGCCAGCCTGGAGACACAGCAGGTACAGCCGCAGTCGAGCCTCACCACGGCTGCCGCTCGCAACCTCGCCACCACCACCAAGTCCGCGCCGCAGATGCAGGAGATCACCTCCCGCTGGCTGCTGCGCGTCCTCCCCTGGGTACAGGCCGCCGGTGGCGCCTACCGGGTGAACCGCCGCCTCACCTACACCGTCGGCGACGGTCGGATCGAGTTCATCAAGACCGGCTCCGAGGTGCGGGTCATCCCGCGCGAACTCGGTGAACTCGCCCTGCTGCGCGGCTTCGAGGACGACGAGGTGCTGTCCGCCCTCGCCGACCGCTGCGAGCAGCGCGACTTCGGTCCGGGCGAGGTGCTGGTCGAGCACGGTGCCGCGGCCGACCGCATCTTCCTGATCGCGCACGGCAAGATCAACCAGATCGGCACCGGCAAGTACGGCGACGAGACCGTCGTCGGCGTCCTCGGCGACGGCGACAGCTTCGGCGACGCCGCGCTGCTCGACGCCGACGCCGCCTGGGACTACACCGCCCGTACGACCACCGCCGGTACCGTCCTCTCGCTGCCCCGGCGCGCGTTCGAGGCCGTCCGGGACGGCTCGCCCGCCCTCCAGCAGCACCTGGCGGAGTTCCTCGCCCTGCCGCAGCAGCGCCAGAACGACCGCGGCGAGGCCGAGATCGCGATGTCGGCCGGCCATGCGGGCGAGTACCAGTTGCCCGGCGCCTTCGTGGACTACGAGTTGAAGCCGCGCGAGTACGAGCTGAGCGTCGCGCAGACGATCCTCAAGGTGCACACCCGGGTCGCCGACCTCTACAACCAGCCGATGAACCAGATCGAGCACCAGCTGCGCCTGACCATCGAGGCCCTGCGCGAGCGCCAGGAGTTCGAGCTCGTCAACAACCCGGAGTTCGGCCTGCTCCACAACGCCGACTTCGACCAGCGCATCCAGACCCACTCCGGCCCGCCCACCCCGGACGACCTGGACGAGCTGCTCAGCCGCCGCCGCGACCCCGACTACCTGCTCGCCCACCCGCGCGCCATCGCCGCCATCGGCCGCGAGCTCAACCGGCGCGGCCTGTACCCGCACCACGTCGACCTCGGCGGGCAGCAGGTGCCGGCCTGGCGCGGGGTTCCGATCCTGCCGTGCAGCAAGATCCCGATCACCAAGGAGAACACCAGCTCCATCCTGGTCATCCGGACCGGCGAGGAGAACCAGGGCGTCATCGGCCTGCACCAGACCGGCATCCCGGACGAGTACCAGCCCGGCCTGTCGGTGCGGTTCATGGGCATCGACGAGAAGGCGATCATCTCCTACCTGGTCAGCGCCTACTACTCGGCCGCGATCCTGGTGCCGGACGCGGTCGGCGTCCTGGAGAACGTCGAGATCGCGCACGGCCGCAGCTGACCCCGACGGCCGACTCGGGGTCGGGTGGCCGGGGGTGGCGGTGCCGTGCGCGGCCGGCCGTAACCCCTTCAGCGAAAGATCGTTTCACCTGGTGCCGGACGGCTCGCCTCCCCATGGGCGGGCCGTCCGGCAGCGGGCTTGTCGGAGACCCCGCCGCGCGGCGGGAATCGTCGGACGAGTCGCGGCCTCCCCGAAGGCGGGCCCGGACCGCAGGACCTCCCCGTTGACGCGAAAGGTGTTGGAGAGCGCATGCCGCAGCCCCGACGGATACCGGCGGCAGGCGCCGGGCGGCGGATCGGGAGAGTGAGCGCGGCGGCCGGCCTGGCCGCCGTCTGCGCACTGCTCGGAGGCTCCGCCGTCGGCGGCCCCGCCGCCGCCAAAACGCCCGCCCCGCACAAGCCCCTCACCCGCACCTGCGTCAGCACCGGGACGGACGTCTCCGTCTCCGTCGGCCCGGGCGGCGTCGAGGTCGGCGTCGACATCGACCTGGACGTCGAGATCGAGGTCAACGTGCCGGGCGGCCCGCACCGGCCGCACCCGCGACCGACCAAGCCGAGGCCGGGCCACACCAAGCCGGGTCACCCGCACTGGCCGCACCACCCGTGCCCCAGTCCGACCCCCAGCCCGAAGCCGACGAAGACTCCGACCAGGACGCCCACCCCGACGCCCTCGCCCACCCCGGCGCCGACCCCCACCCCGGTCCGGCCGACCCCGGCCCCGCCCGCACCGGCGCCCACCCCGACGCCGACCCCGCCCCGGGCCACCCCCGCGCCCCGGGCCCCGGGGAGCCCCTGGGCGGCGCCCCCCCCCCCCCCCCCCCCCCCCCCCCCCCCCGCGCCCCCCCCCCCCCGGGCCCACCCCCCCGCCCCGGCGGCCGGCCCCCCCGTCGGGGGGGCCGACCCCGCAGCCCGTCGTACCGCCGCCGCCCGCGCCGCCCGCACCGAGCAGCCCGCCGCCGAGCCCGACGCCCGCGCCCGCCGTACCCCGGCCGCCCGCCGCGACACCGATCCGGCTGCCGCTGGCCGCTCCTGCCCCGCCGCCACCGCGCGAGGGCGGCAGCTCGCCGACCCGGACCATGCTGCTGGTCACCGTCCCCGCGGTGCTCGCCGCCGCCGCGCTTCGCCCGCGCGGGCGCTCCTCCCGGGGCGGCTCCGGCCGCTGATGCGGCACCGGGCCCCGCCCGGACACCCCCTGTTGTCCCCGCCGGACCGGCCCGCCGGGCCGGTCGGCATGTCCAAGTGTGCAGAAAAGGAGAGGAGTTCCCATGTCGGAGTGGTTGGCGCTGGCCATCGCCATGTCGGCGGCCTGCGCCGTCGTCGTGGTGGTGGTGCTGCTGAGGCACCGCCGAGTGAGCGCGGACGAGGACACCGACGAGACGCCGGACGTCATCGAGTACATGACGATGATGATCGGCGTGGTCTACGCGATCGTGCTCGGCCTCGCCATCGCCGGCGTCTGGGAGGCCCGCAGTGCGGCCCAGGCGGACGTGCTGCGCGAGGCCCAGGCGCTGCACGAGGTGAGCGCGCGGGTCCAGGTGTTCCCGGTGGAGTTCCGCGACCGGATCACCAAGGACGTCGAGGACTACGTCTCTTTCGTGGTCGACGTCGAGTGGGACTACATGACGGAGAACGGGGAGATCTCGCCGGAGGGCACCGAACTGCTCGCCAAGCTCCGCCATGACTTCGCCGAGCGGGCCCCGGCGAGTGATCTGGAGGCCCAGGCCTACCAGCCGGTCATGGACCGGATCGCCGCCGCCGACGAGGCCCGCAACGCCCGCGGCCAGAGCACCGGCCCGACCATGCCGGGCGTCGTCTGGTTCGGTCTGATCGTCGGCGCCCTGGTGACCATCGGCATGGTCTTCGCCCTGCAGATCCGGCAGTCCTTCCGCGAACTGCTGCTGGCCGGTGCGTTCAGCGCCCTGATCGCGTTCCTGCTCTTCCTCATCTGGGACTTCGACGATCCGTTCGGCCGGGGCATCGCGGTGACGACCCAGCCGTTCACCGATCTCTTCCCCGCGCTCCAGAGCAAGAACTGATCGGCTGCCCGCTGCGTCCCTTCGATAGTCTGATCGGATTCCCGGCCTGATCCGGTCCGGTCCGGGGGAAGCACGAAAGGGTCATCAGCCTTGTCCTACCAGCACTCCAGCCCTGGTCACCAGTACCCGCCGCCACGCCCCCAGCGGGCGTGGTGGTGGCTGCCCGAGCAGGAGCGCCGGCGCCGCAAGGAGCAGCGCCGGGCCTGGGAGGAGTACCGCCGCAACAAGAAGAAGAAGAACGACAACAGCGACTGTGGCGACTGCGGGGACTGCGGCGGCTGCGACGCCTGCCTGATCACGCTCATCCCGGCGATGGTCGCGGCGGGTCTGCGCTTCGCCGCCGGATCCGTGCTGAGCGGTCGCCGCCGGGCGGCCGGTGCCGACCCGTCGGCCCCGGTGCCGGACGGCTTCGCCGCCGGGGCGCTGTACGGTGCGGTGCGCTACTACCGCACCGAGATCAGCCCCACCCGCCCCGCCTGCTGCCCGTACACGCCGTCCTGCTCCACCTACGCGGTACAGGCCCTGCACCGCCACGGGGCGCTGCGCGGCGCCCGGTTGACGGCGGGCCGCCTGCTGCGCTGCCGCCCCGGGGTTGCCCGGCGCGGCGGACCGGACCCGGTGCCGGACCGGCACTGACCGCAGCGGCTCCGGCCGTCCCGCCGGACCCCGTACCTGGCCCCGCCCGTCGACTCCCGTCGGCGGGCGGGGCCGTTTCGCGGGTCCGACCGGCGGCCCGCGCCGGTACCGTGAGGGTCCGCCGGTGCGAGGAGGATTCCGATGGACAGCGAGGCCTGGGACGCGCGGTACGCGGCGAGCGACCTGGTCTGGGGCGCCGAACCCAACCGCTGGGTGGTCCGCGAGCTCACCGCCCTCGCCCCCGGCCGCGCCCTGGACCTCGCCGCCGGGGAGGGGCGCAACAGCATCTGGCTCGCCCGCCGCGGCTGGCGGGTCACCGCACTCGACTTCTCCGCCGTCGCCCTGGACCGGGGTGCCCGCCTCGCCGCGGGTGAAGCGGCCGACGCGGCCGACGCGGCCGACCCGGCCCCCACGGCGGCCGGACGGCTGGACTGGCGGCTCGGCGACGCCCGGACGTACCGGCCCCCGGCCGGTGACCCCGGGTTCGACCTGGTGCTGGTCGCCTACCTCCAGCTTCCCGCCGCCGACCGCCGGGCCGCCCTGCGCGGGGCGGCCCGGGCGCTCGGCCCCGGCGGCACCCTGCTGGTGGTCGGCCACGACACCAGCAACCTCACCGAGGGCGTTGGCGGCCCCAGGGACGCGCGGGTGCTGTTCACCCCGCAGGACGTCCTCGACGACCTCGCCGGCAGCGGGCTCACCGCGGTCCGCGCCGAGCGGGTCCGCCGCCCGGTCGGCGCCGAGTCGGCGCACCAGCGGACCGCACCCGGCGACGCGCCCGGCGAGGCACCCGGCGACGCGCCCGCTCGCGAGGCGATCGACGCCCTGGTCAGACTGGTCCGGCCGGCCCGGGACCGACCTCGGACCGACCCCGCAGGCCCCGCGCCGCGATCCGCCGGAGCGGGTTCCGGCGGATCGCCCCAGTGATCATCGTCGAAGCGGGGTATCTGAGCATCCGGCAGGGGACGCGGCCGGCCCGGGAGGATCTACAGTGCTGTAGATTCAACCGTGCAGGCGGGGAAACAAGGAGGGTGTCGTGAGCATTTCGCTGGCCAAGGGGCAGAAGCTCAGCCTGGAGAAGCCCGGGGGAGGCAAGCTCGGACTGGTCCGGATGGGCCTCGGCTGGCGCGCCGCGCAGCGCAAGGGGTTCCTGGCCAAGCTGCTCTCCGCCCAGGAGATCGACCTGGATGCCTCGGCGGTGCTGTTCGCGGCCGGCCAGCCGGTCGACGTGGTCTACTTCCAGCACCTCAACAGCAACGACGGTTCGGTGCGGCACAGCGGTGACAACCTGACCGGCGGCGCCGGCGACGCCACCGACGACGAGTCGATCACGGTGGACCTCACCAAGGTGCCGGCCGAGGTCGACCAGATCCTGTTCACGGTCAACTCCTTCACCGGCCAGACCTTCCAGGAGGTCGAGAACGCCTTCTGCCGCCTGGTCGACGAGCAGACCGGCGCCGAGCTCGCCCGCTACACGCTCACCGGCGGCGGCCCGTACACCGCGCAGATCATGGCCAAGGTGCAGCGGACGGGCGCCGGTTGGCAGATGGCGGCGATCGGCCAGCCGGCCAGCGGACGGACCTTCCAGGACCTGATGCCGGAGCTGGTCAAGCACCTGTAGGGCGGACGGCCGAGGGCCCGGTGGAGCGCTGCGGCGCGCCACCGGGCCCTCGTGCTGTCACGGGCTACCGTGCGGTCGCCGGTGTGCGAGCGGACGGTGAGGCGCCGTTGGCGGCGGTGGCTGCGGCGGACGAGGCCGTGGCGGTCGGCGCGGCGGCGGTCGGCGCCGCCGGTGTCGGGCAGCTGCTCGGCGCGGCCGTGGGCGTACCGGTGGGCGTGGCCGTCGGCGCCGTCGGCGACGGGGACACGCCGCCGGTCGGTACGGCGGTGGCCGACGGGGTGGGGCAGCCGGTGGGGGTCGGAACCGGCGTACCGGTCGGGCTCGGCGTGGCCGTCGGCGTACCGGACGCGGTGGGCGTGCCCGTGGGCGTCGTGGTCGGCGGACGGGTGGCGGTGGACGCCGAGGGCGACGGGGAGCCGGACGGCGCGGGAGGTGTCGTGGGCGCGGGCGCCGTGGCGCTCGGCGAGGGCCCGCCGGTGGTCGGCGCGGTGGTCGGTGCGGCGGTCGTCGGTGCGGTGCTCGGGCCCGTGGAGGCGGGGGCGGACGGCGACGCGGGGGCGGACGGCGACGGGGTGGCGGTGGGCGCCGGCCGGTTCGGGGCGGTCGTGGTGCCGCTGCCGAAGTGGGCCATCCAGTTCTTGACGGTCCGCAGGTACGCGCCCGAGTTGTTGTAGCCCAGGACCGCGCGGTCGAGCTGCGCCGGATCGGCGAGATCGCGCCCGCCCGCGCACAGGTAGCGGGCGGCGGCCTCGGCGGCGTCGTAGACGTTGTTCGGGTCGGCCCGGCCGTCCCGGTTGGCGTCGGTGCCCCACAGCGCCCAGGTCGAGGGGATGAACTGCATCGGTCCGACCGCGCGGTCCCAGACCACGTCCCCGTCGTACCGCCCGCCGTCGGTGTCGCCGATCGCGGCGAAGCCGTTGCCGTTCAGCGCCGGTCCGAGGATCGGTGTGAAGGTCGTCCCGGCGGCGTCCACCCGGCCCCGGCCGGCCTGTCCGGACTCCACCTCGCCGATCGCGGCGAGCAGTTCCCAGCGCAGGTGGCAGCCCGGCGAGCGGGCGGCGACGGCGTTCTCGGCCCGGCGGTACGCGTCGAACACGGTCGCCGGCAGCGACGGGCCGGTGCTGCGGAACGGGCTCGCGGCACTGCCGGCCGCGGGCGCCTGTGCGGGGTCGCCGGGCTGCGCGGCCGCCGGCGGCTCCGGCAGCGGCTCGACGCCTCCGCCGGTGATCGGGACGGACTCCGCGGGGGGCTCCCGGAAGGGGTCGGGCAGCTGCCCGCTCGACCCGGCGGTCGGCGCGGCCGGGGCGCCGGGCACCTGCCGGGCCGCGACCTGCTCCGCACCGGAACCCGCCGCGTGCGAACCGCTCAGCGCTGCCACGGCGGTGAACGCTGCGGCGGCGCCGGTGGCCCGCTTGCGCCACCCCGCCCGCCGGGTCCTGCCAGCCCGGAATCCGGCCACCATGCCGCCTCCCCCTCGCCGTTCGGTCTCGCGCCTCCTGAAGGATGATTAGTATCACGACCATTCCGGTTGCCCCAGGCCCCCGCATGAACCCCGCCCCAACGGGACGGCAACACCCCGACCCGGTAGTCCCGTTGTCCGACGCGTCATCCGGGCAGCCCGGCAGGCCGGGGGAACGCCCGGCTGCGCGTACCCCTACAGCTCGATCAGCAGGCCGTCCTGCGCGACCTCCGCGCCGGCCGCCGCCAGGCGGGCCCGGGCGGCGGGGTCCGGGTGGGCGAGCGGGTTGGTGTTGTTGAGGTGGGTGTAGAGGTAGCGGGGGCCCGGGCGGTGGGCGAGGAGGGGGAGGGAGTCGGTGACGGCGAGATGTCCCATGCCCCGGGAGGTGCGGGCGCCCGCCGTGCGGGTGGTGAGTTCGTCGTCGGTCGCGAAGGTGCCGTCCAGGATCACCGCGCCGGCGCCCTGCACGGCCCGGTCGAGGGCGGGGCTCCAGACGGCGAGACCGGGGGCGTAGACGGCGGCGGGGCCGCCCGAGGCGTCGGTGAACCGGTAGCCGACGACCCAGTCCGTACGGTCCTCGAGGTCGCCGTCCGGGAGGTCCTGGGCGTAGCGCGGGCGCTTTCCGCCGAGCGGCAGGGCCTCGGCGCGCAGGCCGCCGTCGAGTTCCACCGGGGTGCCGTCGACGGGGACGGTGTGCCAGCGGGCCTTGGTGTACGGGGCGAGCAGCGGGCCGACGGGGAAGGCGGAGTGCAGGGCGGTGCGGACGGGGCGGGTGGCGTGGAGGTCGAGGGCGGCGGCCTCGCGCAGGGTGAGCAGGCCGAGGGTGTGGTCGAGTTCGCCGCTGGTGAGCAGGACGCCGCGCAGCGGGGTGTCGCGGGTGCCGGGGGCCGGGGCGAGTTCGGGGGTGGCGAGGAGCTGGCTGCGCAGGTCGGGGGAGGCGTTGACGAGGTACCAGGCGGTGCCGTCGCCGCTGACGGCGAGGCAGTCCTGACCGCGCGCGCCGTGCGGCCGGTCGCGGGCGGTGGTGCAGCCGGGGCAGCCGCAGTTCCACTGCGGGAGGCCGCCGCCGGCGGCGGTGCCGAGGATCCGGATCTTCAGCGCATTCTCCTGGGGACGGCGGCGGCGCCCTCGGGCGGGGCGGGTGCGGTGATCAGGTGGTGGTGCGGGGAGAGCGAGCAGGCGGGGTCGGTGGCGGCGGGGTCGCCGGTGAACTGGTAGGCCTGGCAGCGGCAGCCGCCGTGGTCGGTCTCGCGCAGTGCGCAGCTGCGGCAGGGGTCCGGCATCCAGTCGGTGCCGCGGTAGCGGTTGAAGGCGGGGGAGTCGTACCAGATCGCCGCGAGGTCGTCGGTGCGTGCGCTGGGTGGGTCCAGGCCCGGGAGTTGGGCGGCGGCGAGGCAGGGCAGGACGTCACCGGCTGGGGTGACGACGAGTTGGCGGGTGCCCCAGCCGTTCATGCAGGGTTTGGCGGTCCCGCCGTGCAGGTCGGCGGCGACGTACACGATCTCGATCCGGCCGGCGTGGCGTTCGCGGGCGGCGGCGACGTCGTGTTCGGCCTGCCGGACCTGTTCGGGGGTGGGGGCGAGGTGGGCGCGGTTGCGCCAGGCCCAGCCGTAGTACTGGGTGTGCGCCAGTTCGACGCGGTCGGCGCCGAGGGAGACGGCGAGGTCGGCGAGTGCGCCGAGCCGGGCGAGGTTGCCGCGGTGGAGCACGGCGTTGACGGTGAGCGGCAGCCCGTGGCCGGTGAGCAGGGCGGCGGCGGCGAGCTTGCGGTGGTGCGCGGGACGCCCGGCGACGGCGTCGGCGGTGCGCAGGTCGGCGTCCTGGAGGGAGAGTTGGACGTGGTCGAGGCCGGCGTCGACGAGTGCGGCGACCCGGTCGGCGGCGAGCGGGACGCCGCTGGTGACGAGGTTGGTGTAGTGGCCGGCCCGGCGGGCGTGGGCGACGAGGTCGACGAGGTCGCGGCGGAGCAGCGGTTCGCCGCCGGTGAAGTGGACCTGGAGGACGCCCAGTTGCGCCGCCCGGTCGAGGATCCGGCGCCAGTCGTCGGTGCCGAATTCGTCGCGGTGGCGGTCGAGTTCGACCGGGTTGGCGCAGTAGGTGCACTGCAGCGGGCAGCGGTGGGTGAGTTCGGCGATCAGCCCGAGCGGTGCGGGGGCCCGCCCGTCACCGCCGCCGACGCCGATCCGTTCGGTACGGGTCCGCTCGTCGGCCCCGTCCGGCGGCGCGGGCGGCACGGGCGGCGCGGGTTGCACGGGCGGTGCGCCGGTGCCGTCGGGCGCGAGCAGTCGGCGTTCGGCGAGGTCGGCGAGCAGGGCGTGCACCTCGGCGCCGTCCACACCGTCGTACTCGGCGGCGAGCGCGGCGACGACCTGCTCGGCGGAGCGCCGGCCGTCGCAGTGCCGCAGGACGGCCGCCGCGGTGTCGTTGAGCAGCAGGACGCCCTCGGGGTAGAGCAGTGCGGGCCGCCCCCGGACCGGGTCGTGGACGAGCCGGACGCCGCGCCGCAGTCCCGGTGCGGTGGCGGCGGGGGTCACCGGTCGGCCCCGTAGTCGACGGCGTCCAGCATGGCGCGCAGCACCTCGCACTTGAAGGCGAGCGCGGCGACGGCGGCGTCCTGCTGGGCCTCGGTGGTGCAGTGGTCGAGGACGAGTGCGAGGGTGCGGGCGCTGTCGCGGCGGGCGTCGGGGATGCGGTGCTCGAAGTAGGCGTAGCCGGCCGGGTCGATCCAGTCGTAGTGCTTGCGCCAGGCGGTGACCCGGTCGGCCATGTGGTCGGGCGAGAACATCTCGGTGAGGGCCGCGGCGACGCCCTCGGTCCACGGGCGGCTGCGGCAGAAGTGCAGGTAGCCGTCGACGGCGAAGCGCACGCCGCGGGCGACGTGGCGTTCGTCGAGGACCTCGCTGCGGTGCAGGCCGACGGCGTCGGCGAGGACCAGCCAGTCGGCGAGCCCGCCCTGGCCGTCGGCGGTGCCGTCCTGCTGGGCGAGGCGGGCGGTCCACTCCCGGCGGACCTCCGGCAGCGGGCAGTTGGCGATGATCGCCGCGTTCTTGCGGGTCAGGCAGAGCTGGTAGTACCAGCGGTTGGCCACCCAGCGCCGCAACTCCGGTGGCGTGCAGCCACCGGAGTGCAGGCGCAGATGGAACGGGTGCGTGTCCCAGTACCGTTCGCGCAGGTCGTGCAGCCTCGCCGCGAACCGGTCGCGGGTCAGCGGTTGAGCCACTGGGCGGCCCTTCCGGCGTAGGCGGTGACCTCGGCGCCGGTGCGGTGGCATTCGACCGCGGGGGCGGTCCAGGCGGGTTTGGCGGCGGCTGCGGGGCGGGCGGGGGCGTCCGGCCGGACGGCCGGGGGGCGGGTGTCGGCGGGGGTGCTGCGCATGGTGTCCTCCTCGGGTGGGTGCTCGGGTGGGAGCGGGTCGGGCGGGACCGGTTCCGGTCCTGTGGTCAGGACGCTACGAGCGGTGGGCGCCGCGCGCCGGTCCAACCCGCGCGATCCGCCGACAATCGCGCTCGAACGGGTGACGTCCGGCCCGCTCCGGGCCTCACGCGCCGGCGCTTCCGAAGGCGAGCAGGTGGCCGTCCTTGGTGCCGACGAACACCCGTCCGCTGTCGGTCGCGGGCACCGAGAACCGGGACACCGTGCCGAGGGCGAAGCTGCGGCGCAGCTTGAGCACGCCGTTGACGGGAACCGGGTCGTAGACCCGCAGTTCGCCCTTCTGGCCGCCGGGGCCGGTGCCGGAGTAGACGGTCCAGACGAGGGCCGAGCCGGAGGAGGAGCCCTTCGAGGTGACCACGGGCGAGCCGGAGGCGTAGCCGAAGCCCTCGGCGCTGGTCCCGGCGCTGGTGAAGGCCGGGTCGCCGGCGGCGTTGACGGAGTACTTGAGGGCGCGCAGGCTGC
This sequence comes from Kitasatospora sp. NPDC054939, assembly GCF_053610105.1. Lineage (NCBI taxonomy): Bacteria > Bacillati > Actinomycetota > Actinomycetes > Kitasatosporales > Streptomycetaceae > Kitasatospora > Kitasatospora sp. NPDC054939. The sequence continues at coordinate 14,962 of NZ_JBSGXP010000095.1, forward strand.
CGTAGTTCTCGACCAGGTAGAGGTACCCGCCGTCGCCGCCCCAGACGCCGGGGTGGCCCCAGACGCCCTTGTACGGGCCGGTCATGCCGACGACCTTGTCGGTGCCGTCGGGCCCCTGGCCGGTGCCGCCGAGGTCGTCGCGGTCGAGCAGGAAGATCCGGCCGTCCTTGCCGACCTGGACCAGCAGGTTCGGGTGCGAGGCGGTGCCGAACTGGGAGGGCAGGGCGACCGGCGCGCCGGAGCCGAGGTCCATGTCGTCGTGGTCCATCGCCCGGTTGTTGGTGGGGCTGAAGAAGTCCTTCGGGGCGAGGCTGCCGTCGCTGTTGACGCCGAGCCGGACGACGGACTCGCCGAAGTGGCCCTGCGGCTTGGTGCCGGGGCCCTTCGGGGGAGAGGAGCCGGTGCCGGCGCCGTTGCCGGTGGTGAGGATGATCCGGCCCTTGCCGTCCGAGACCAGGCCGCCGCCGCTCATCCAGACGCCCGCGTTCTGCGAGGCCGACCCCGACTGGGTGGACCAGAGGGTCAGCTTGCGGGTGGTGGTGTTCACCCCGGCCACGTGGCCGACGTAGGTGCCGACGCCGCAGTCGGAGGCGAACCCGAAGTACACGGCGCCGTCGAGCAGCAGGAGTCCGGTGCGCTGGCCGGAGGTCTTCGGGTTGAACGGGACGCCCGGGCTGTTGACGGGGTCGCCCTGGACGGTCACGGGCCAGCCGCTGCGTTCGGCACCGGTCGCGGCGTCCAGGGCGTGCACCCGGAACTGCCCGCCGTCGGCCTCCTTGGCGACCAGGTGGACGGTGTCGGTGGACTTGTCGTACACGGGGGTGGAGAGGATGCCGGTGCCGGGGGAGAGGCAGGCCGTGGACGAGGGCACGGGGGCGCCGAGGTGGCGGTGCCAGAGGATCTTCCCGTCGGCGGCGGCGACGCCGTAGACGTGGTTGGTGTCGGTGCCCACGACGACCGTGGAACCGGCGACCAGTGGCTGACCGTGGACGGCTCCGTCGAGGGTGGCGGACCAGCGGCGGCCGAAGTCGGCGGCGGAGACCCGGGCGGGGCTCAGGTCCGGTTCGGCGGCGTCCCAGCCGGTGCGCTGGTTGTTCAGCGAGGTGGTCGGGTTGTCGGCGCGGGCCGGGGCGGCGGTGATCAGGGTGCCGGTCGCGGCGGCGGGGGCGAGCAGGGCCAGTCCGGCGAGCAGGGCGGCCGGGCGGTGGCGGCCGCTTCGGGGGTGGGCGGCGCCGGGGCGTGCGGTGCGCGGCGGGGCCGTGCGGGGTGGTGCCGTGCGGGGTGGTGCGGGCCTGCGGTCCGGGTGGGTCCGGTGCTCCGAACGGGTGCGGTGCCCCGGTCCTGCCGGGTGCTCCGGTGCGTCCGGGGCGGCTATCGGATCGGGGGCGGCGGTGCGGGCGGGGGTCGGACGGATCATGGTCGAATCGCCTTGGCTGGTAGGGGAGTACGGCTACGGCGCCGTGGCGTCATTGTGGGAACGCCGCCGCCGGACCGCACCCGTTCGCCGGGCCCGGGCGGCCGTGGGGGTGAACCTGATCTGCCCGTCGGCCGAACGGGCGGTGCCGGACGCCCGCGCCGGAGCGGGGGGCGGGGCCCGCGCCGGGGCCCGGGGTGGTCGGGCCGGGCCGGGGACGGTTCGTCGCCCCTCTACACCATCCGGTCCCCGGACGGGTGACGTTCCGCCGAAAGTGGCCATGCCAGGAAGGGTGCCCCGGCATCCTGAGCGCGTGCTGCTGGGGACGGAGGCTGTCGAAGTGAGCTCGAACCTGCCGGAGGCCGTCGTGGGGGGCCCGGGCGTGCTGCCCGCGCCGCCGCGGGTGGTCAACGATCTGGCCCGTGATCTGAGTCAGGCCGCGGCGGCGGTGCGGGCGGTCTCGCGGGGCGGCCGGCCGGGTGCCGATCTGGCGGTCGCGGCGTACACCGCCGTGGTGTGCACCGGCCGCTCGGCGGCGCGGGCACTGGAGGAGGCCGCGGCCTGGTGCCGGCAGGCCCCGGAGGCGGAGGTCCACTCGGTGGCCTGGGCCCGGGTGCCCGGCCACCGCGAGGACGTCTTCGAGTACCGGGTGACACTGGCGGTGAGCTTCGCCGACGAGGAGACCGGCGAGCACACCGGCGACACCCACTACGCGGCGCACTGATCGCGCGCCGGCCTGCGCACCGCGCGACGCGGTGACGGCGGCGCCGACCCGGTCGGGTGCGGTCGGTCGGTGCGGTGGGTCCGGTCAGCCGGTGCGGTGGCAGATCACGAAGTCGGGGTACGGGAACCGCCCCCGCCTCCCGTCCACTTCGGTGAGGGCAGCGCGGATGTCGTGCAGCTGGCCGACCGTCATCTGGAGCGGCGGTTCGTCGGGCTGGTACGTCCAGCGGATCGGGTAGTCGACGCCGGGCCGGTCGGACATCTCGATGTGGCAGCCCAGCACGTGGCTGACCTCGCGGGTCGCGGCGAAGGCGATCAGCCGGTCGACGGTCGCCGTGTAGGCGTCCCAGTCCTCGATGTAGAGCCGGCCCGGGTAGACCGTGTCGCCGGTCAACAGGAAGCCGGTGTACGGGTCGTAGTAGACGACGGCCGCCTCGTGGTGGCCCGGTCCGGCGAAGCACTCCAGCACCCGGCCGCCGAGGTCCAGCGAGGCCGGGCGGTCGGGGTCCGGCCCGAGGCCGAGGAACCCGGTGATGTCCGCGAGCCCCGGGTCGACCACCAGGGTGTCCGGCCGGTCGGCGAACTGGCCGTCGCCCGCCCGGTGGTCGCCGTGGCCGTGGGTGTGCAGGACCAGCAGCCCGTAGCCCTCCGGGGAGCGGCGGCGGGCGGCGAGCCAGTCGGCGACGAGGCCGTCGACCACCCGGCGCAGCGGGAAGTACTCCGGTTCGGCGGTCGCGCCGGTGTCGAGGAGCACCGCCCGGTCGTTGCCGAACAGCAGGAACAGGAACGGCGCCTCGTAGTTGACCGCCTTGTTCTGCCGGAGGATCACGGTGTGCTCGTCGTAGTGGTGCACCTGGATGTCCGGGTCGGTGTTGTGCTTCGCCGACTCCGAGCCGTGGATCCAGCGCACATCCAGCGAGCGTCGGCCGGGGCCGTCACCGCCCGCGGCGGGGCGGGTGAAGTCGACCGGTTCGGGTGCGGCGGCGGCCATGCTGTCTCCCTGCGCGTGGGTCCGGGCACCGCCCAGGGACGGTCCGCGGGAGTGCTCCGCGGACGAAGCTACCAGGCGACGACAGGTCAGTTGCCATGGCACGGACAGCGCTTAGGATCGCACCATGGAACATGGGGGTACGGACGCGCAGCCGTCCGAAGAATCGAAGGTGTCGATGACGAAGGAGCCGCGTGGGGCCGTCCCGGCCGCCGGGTCAGCCGACACGACGGGCACCGCGGCACCGGAACCGGCCGTGCCCGGTGAGGAGGCGGCAGCACCCGCCGAGGAGTCCGCACCGGAGCGGGAGCTGTCCAAGGGCACGGCCGTGGTGGTCACGATCGCCGTTGCGGTCGCGGTGGGGCTCGTACTGATGCTGGTCTTCCACTGGCTGGGCTTCGGGATCCCGCTGGTGGGCTGGATCCTGGCCAAGGGCGCGCTCAAGGCGGCGGTGTTCATCGTCTTCGTGGTGGCGGGTCTGGTCGCCGCGGTGGCCCAGAAGCTGGGCAAGGGCACGAAGGGCAGCGGCGACGCCGACGCCTGACGCCGACGCCTGACGCCGGGCCGGCACCGGTACCGGCACCGGTGCGAAAATGCCCCGACCCCTCCGGCGCGCCATCGGAGGGGTCGGGGCGAGGTCGTGCCGGTCGGCCCGGTACTGGGGGCAGCACCGGGCCGACCGTTCGGGCCGGGTGTCAGCCGGCGGCGGTGGCCACCGGCTGGGGCGCCGCCGAGGTGCTCGGCTCGGCCGCGGCAGGGGTGAGCAGCCGCTGCGCCAGGGCGCCGAAGACGATCCCGAAGCCGGCCCAGAGGACGGCCTGGATGCCCAGCGAGGCCAGGCGGAACTCCCACAGCAGGGCGGCCGGGAAGGTCTCCCGGACCGCGTCGCCGTTGTCCGGCAGCAGGACGAAGGCCAGCGCCATCACGGCGACGTAGCCGGCGCCCGCCACCACGGAGGCGTTCCAGTTGCCGAGGCGCTGGGCCAGCTGCCGCCCGGCGATGACCGCGGCGACGGCGAGCAGGACGCTCAGCGCGATCATCAGGAAGAACAGCGTGGTGCGCTTGCCGATGGTGTCCGGGTTGCCGACCGCCGGGGGAGTGGCCGGGTACTTGAGGAACGGCACCAGGTAGACGGTGGTGAAGGCCGCCGCGGCGATCAGCGCGGAGGTCGCCCGGGCGCTGAACCGGCCGATCCGGCCGAGGGCGAAGCAGAACACCAGCGAGGCGATCCCGCCGAGGGCGACCCCGTAGACCAGGACGCCGGTGGCGAGGCCGACCGTGGACTGGAGGGACCGGCTGACCAGTTCCTCTTCCTCCTCGGCCGGGGCCGCGGCGGCCGAGGCGTCGCCGTGCCCGGCGTGGGCCGGTGCCGACTGGGTGCTCTCCAGCGCGATGCTGGCGTCGACCGGACCCTCACCGACGGTGTAGGCCAGGGCGAAGGCCAGCAGGCCGGCGATCAGGCCCGCGAGCATGCCGCGGACGAGGAGTCTTCTGACAGTGGAGGCGTGCATGAGTGTGCGTTCCCCCGGTCAGTGGCAGGGGAAGCCGAGCAGGTGCCGGCCGTCGTGCACCCACTCGTGCACGGCCTCGCCGGAGAACACCGAGGTGGCGCCCTGCTCGGCGCCCACGAAGTAGAGCAGGACCAGGGCCAGCGTGCCCAGGAAGAACGCCCAGGGCAGGACGGCGCGCACCGGCAGCGGCGCGGGGGCGGAGCCGGAGACGGGAAGGCTGGGGGAGACGATGGACTGCGCCATGGCAGGACCTCCTTGGGGGAAACACGCGTCCCATGAAGTGGAGCTCGAACGACGGTCCTCGGGTCTGACTCACCGGGAACCGTCCGCTGCGTGAGGCGGCCGGTACCGGCTTACAGTGGCGCGACCGTGCCGGAGTTCCACCGGGCTTCCGTCGTACCGTCGTCTTTATGTCGGACAGACCGTACCGCTTACCCCCGGGTCGGCCAAGGGCTCGCACCGGCGCACTGCCCCGGGGGGTGGTGCGCGGTCCGGGCCCCGGGGCGGTACAAAGGGCCTGGTCCGGGTGTGGATACGGGTGACAGGTGTACGAAGGGGCGGGGCAGGGGAGCGGTATGACGGTACGGGTGATCTTCATCTCTCCGGCGACGGGAGCGGCGCTGCGCCGGGCACGGTTCGACGACGACGGACCCTTGGACGCGGCGGGTTCGCGGGCTGCCGGGGCTGCGGCGCACGCGCTGCCGGCCGTCGCCGCCGCGTACGCCTCGCCCTCGGTGCGCTGCCGGGAGACCGCCGCCGCCCTCGGGCTGGCACCGGTCGAGGTGCCGGCGCTGCGCGGCTGCGACCCGGGGCGGTGGCGCGGGCGGGCGCTCGACGAGGTGGCGGCCGAGGAGCCGGAGGCCGTGCAGGCGTGGCTGTCCGATCCGGCCGCGGCCCCGCACGGCGGGGAGTCGCTGCTGGCGCTGCACGCCCGGGTCGCCGCCTGGCTGGACGGTCTGGCGGCGCAGGGCGCGCCGGGCGCCGACCCCGCCGCGGCCGGCCGGGTGGTGGCGGTGGTCGAGCCGGACGTGGTCCGCGCGGCCGGGGTGCACGCGCTCGGCGCCCCGGCGCAGGCCCACTGGCGGCTGGACGTCCCGCCGCTGTCGGCGACCGAGCTGAGCGGGCGTGCGGGCCGGTGGAACCTGCGGGTGGCCGCCCGGCTGGGCGGGTAGGGGGCCCGTCCGAGGGGCCGGCGTGGCGGGGGAGTCGCGCGGGGAGGGGGAACCGCGCGGGGCCGGATGTCCGCAGGACGGGGGCCGCCGGACTGCAACCCGGCGGGTGCGGGCGTCGTCCTTCTCCACAGGAGCCCTGAACGGCCGTGGCCGCAGCGCTCCGGACAGAGACCGACGCACTGCCCGAGGAGGCAGACCATGCGACGTTGGATCATCATTCCGGCCGCCTTCGCCCTCGCCGCGACCGTCGCGGCGCCCACCGCGCTCGCCTCCGCGGGCCCGGAACGGGCGAGGACGGCCGCCACCGCGACCGCGACCGCCGACGGAGCCGAGCGGCAGGCCCGGGCGGTCTGCCCGACCGGGTGGGGGAGCCTGGACAAGGACCTGGACGGCCTCGGCGCCCAGCCGCTGCGGGACATCCGCAGCGGTCAACACCCCTGCTACGACCGCCTGGTGCTGGACGTGCCGGGCACCTCGACGGCCTCCCCGCTCGGCTACCACGTCCGCTACGTGGACGTGCTGTACCAGGACGGCTCCGGGAAGCCGCTGCCGATCGGCGGCGGCGCGATCCTGGAGATCGTCGTCGGTGCGCCCGCGTACGACCCGGAGACCGGCACGCCCACCTACCCGGGCGGGGCCGGGCAGCCGCTGCCGGGAGTGGACCTGCGGGGCTACCAGACCTTCCGGGACGCGAAGTTCGCGTCGAGCTTCGAGGGGCAGAGCCAGGTCGGACTGGGCGTCCGGGCCAAGCTGCCGTTCCGGGTGTTCCAGCTCGACGGCCGCCTGGTCGTCGACGTGGCGCACTCCTGGACGGCCGGAGCCGTCCCCCAGGCGTGGCGCTGACGCCTCGGGGACGGTTCGGACAGAGGGGCCGGACGGGACGACGGGCCGGGAGGGCCGGGTGGGCCGACCGGTGGGGCCGGCCCGGGGAGCGGGCGGTCAGTAGCCGACGGTGAACCGGGTGCGGCGGTGCGCGGGCCGCTCGGCCTCGTCGAGCAGGGCGACGGCGAGGTCCTCCATGGAGATCTCCGAACGGCCCTCGGCGTCGACGACCAGTTCGTCGCGGCCCAGCCGGTAGCGGCCGGTGCGCTCACCGGGCTCCAGCAGCGCGGCCGGGCTCAGGTAGGCCCAGTCGAGCTCGGACTCGGCCCGGTAGAGGTCGAGTTGCTCGTTGCAGGCCAGGGCGATCGGGCGCCAGGACGGCGGGAAGTCGGGGCCGTCGACGACGGTGAGGCCGTCCGTGCGGCCCGGGAGGAGGAGGCTGCCCGCCCCGCCGACGGCCAGCAGGCGGACACCCGTTCCGGCCAGGCCGGCCAGCAGGCCCTTGGTGGCGACGGCGAGTTCGCCCTCGCTGCCGACCGGGGGGCGGGTCGCGGTGATGACCACGTCCTGGCCGGCGGCCAGGCGGGCCACGTCCTGCGGGTCCGCGGCGCTGCCGGTGGCGAGCACGGCTTCCGGTGGCAGGCCGTGGGCCCGGGCCGGGTCGCGGATCACCGCGGTGACCTCGTGACCGCGGTTCAGGGCCTCGGTGACGACCCGGCGTCCGACGTTGCCTGCGGCGCCGATGACGGTGATGCGCATGGGAGTTCTCCGTTCGGTGGGCTAGCGAAGGGGGCGTGCGGGAGGGGGCGGTGCGGGGGCTACGGCCGGGCGGCGGGTTCGCGGGCGGCGGCCTGGTCCGGTGCGGTGGCCGGGTTCGGTTCGGTGGCCTGGTCCGGTGCCGCGGGCGGCAGCGGTTCGGCTGCGGCGGGCCGGCGGCCGGTCTGGGCCACCACCAGCGAGCCGAGGACGATCAGTGCGCCCAGCGCCTGGACGGGCGTGAGGTCCTGGCCGAGGACCAGCCAGCCGAGGGTGGTGGCCACCACCGGGCTCAGCAGGCCGAGGAAGGTGACGTTGGTGGGCGGCAGTGCCCGGATGCCGCGGAACCAGAGGGTGTAGGCGAGCGCGGCGCCGATCACGGTCAGGTAGGCGTAGCCGAGGACGTTGCCGGCGGTCAGGTCGGTCGGCGGCGGGCCCTCGACCAGCAGGGCCACCGGGAGGAGCAGCAGTCCGCCGCCGGTGAGCTGCCAGCCGGTGGTGGCGAGCAGCGGTGCGGGCGAGGTCCAGCGCTTGCTGAGGACGACGCCGCCGGCCATCACCACGGCCCCGCCGAGTGCGGCGGCGACTCCGAGGCCGTCCAGTTGGGCGCCGGCCCGCAGGACCAGCAGGCTGACGCCCGCGACCCCTGCGATTCCGGCGAGCACGGTGCGCAGCGTCAGGCGGTCGCCGAGCAGCAGGGCGGAGAGCCCGGCGGCGATCAGCGGCTGGACGGCGCCGAGGGTGCCGGCCACGCCGCCCGGCAGGCGGTAGGCGGCGACGAACAGCAGGGCGAAGAAGATGCCGATGTTGAGCGCACCGAGGACCAGCGAGCGCCACCACCAGCTCCCCTGCGGCAGGCGGCGGGTGACGGCGATGAGGAGGAGCCCGGCGGGCAGGGCCCGGACGACGCCCGCGAGCAGCGGGCGGCCGGGCGGCAGCAGTTCCGTGGTGACGAGGTAGGTCGATCCCCAGATGGCGGGGGCGAGCGCGGTCACCAGCACGATTCCCAGTCGATTCCTTAGCACTAAGCAAATGTATCTCACCGCTAAGGTAAATGGGGCGAGCGGGTGATGTGACCTGTCTCACCACTAAGACATCCCCTAGGCTGGAGCGGTGGCAGATCACGTGGACCGCATCGTCGAGCAGTGGCGCGCCGAGCGCCCCGACCTGGACGTCTCCCCGATGGAGGTGATCGGCCGGCTCAAGCGCTTCTCCCGCCTCGCCGACGCCGAGCTCAAGAAGAACTTCGCCGCGCACGGCCTGGACTCCGCCTCCTTCGACGTCCTCGCCACCCTGCGCCGCAACGGCCCGCCCTACCGCCTCACCCCCACCGGCCTGATGCAGTCCGCGATGGTCACCTCAGGTGCCATCACCCAGCGGCTCGACCGGCTGGAGGCCCGAGGCCTGGTCACCCGCACCCCCAGTGACTCGGACGGCCGCAGCCAGGTCGTCGCCCTCACCCCCGAGGGCCACGCCCTGGTCGACCAGTGCCTGCCCTCCCACCTCGACGCCGAGCGCACCCTGCTGGTCGGCCTCGACCCGGAACAGCAGGCGGTGCTCGCCTCCTCGCTGCGCGCCCTGCTCGAAGCCCTCGGCGAGCGGCTCGACTGACCAGCGACGCACGCCGCCGACGTACTTCGCCGACGCGTACCACCGACGTACACCGGCGACGTACACCGCCGACGCGCACGGGCGGCCCCACCCCGGTGCGAACGCCGTGCGCACCGGGGTGGGTGGTCGGTGGTCGGCGCAGGTGCTCCGGGGGCGGGCGGCGCGGAGGTCCGGGACGGCCGGGGCGGGGCGACCCGGGACGCCCGGGCTTCAGGGGCTGACCGCGGTCGCCTTGAAGAAGGTGTAGTGGAAGGTGCCCCCCTCGTCGGCCGTCCGGCGGAGGTCGGCCACGCCCCGGTCGAAGGCCGCCGGGGAGGTCAGCCCGGCGGCCAGCGCGGCCGGGCGCACCGACTCGACCATCCGGACGAAGGTCTGCCGGGTGAAGCCCTCCACCAGCTGCGGTCGGCTCGGATCGGCGTGGACCGGGCGCGGCCCCACCGCGATGTCCCGGTACCCGGCGGCGGCCAGCAGCGGTTGCAGGCGGCGCCCCACGAGAGCGTCCCCGCCGGCCGCGGACTGCAGCTCCACCAGGTGCCCGACCGCGGCCCGGGCGTCCGTGCTGTCCGGGTGGAAGAAGGCCGAACCGTGGTCGCCCTCGATCACCGTCACGGTGCCGCCGGGCCGCAGCAGCCGGCGCAGTTCGACCAGCGCGCGCTGCGGGTCCTTCAGGTGCTCCAGGACGAAGCAGACGAAGACGTGATCGAACGAGCCGTCCGCGAAGGGGAGTTCGTGCAGGTCCCCGTGGTGCCAGTCGACCTGCGCGGTGGGCGCCTGCGCCGCCACCCGGGCCCGCGCCCGGGCCAGCGATTCGGCCGAGAGGTCGGCGGCCGTCAACCGCACCCCCGGGCTCGACGCCAGCAGGTGGACGGTCTGCGCACCCACCCCGCATCCCGCCTCCAGCACCCGGCTGCCCGCCGGGTAGGCGGTACCGGCGTGCAGCAGCCCGGCCAGCGTGGCGGCCTGGTCGCCCAACCGGCGGGCCTCCTGCGAGGAGTAGCCGTGCACGTAGTCACCGGACCCGGGGCGGTCGGGGTCGCCGGGGGCGGCGCGGGGAGCGGATCCGGGGCGGCCGGGATCGCGGGTGGCCGGGTGGTGGGCGGACCCGGGGCGGCGAGCGGAAGTGGCGGACAGGTCGGAAGTGGCGGACAGGTCGGGGAAGGCGGGTTCGGTGGTCATGAATCCACCCTCGCCCCCACAATGGACCGGTGCACAGGTCCAATGCAGACGCTCCGGACAGGTCCGTAACCGCCGGCGCCGACTTCCTCCAACTGGACACCGCCGAGGCCCCGCCCGGCGGACTCGCCGACTGGCTCACCGCCCGGCTGCGCCGCGCCGTTGCCGACGGCAGGCTCCCGCCCGGCAGCCGGCTGCCCGCCAGCCGGGTCCTCGCGGAGGAACTGCGGGTCTCCCGCGGCGTCGTCACCGAGGCGTACCGGCGGCTCGCCGACGAGGGGCAGGTCGCCGGTCGCGGCCGGGCCGGCACCGTGGTGGTCGCCGCACCGTCGCCGCCCGCACAGCCGTCCCGACCGCAGCCGGCGGCGGTGCGCGGATCCGCGCTAGGGGCCGCGGGCGGCGGCGCACCGGAGCGCGTCCGAGGGCTGTTCGCCCGGGAGCCGCTGCCCGAGACCTTCGAGATCCTGCGCGCCGCCCCCGCCCGGATCGACCTCGGCCCCGGCCTCCCCGACCTCGCCGCCTTCCCCCGCGCCGCCTGGCTGCGCGCCGAACGCGCCGTCCTCGACGGCCTCTGCGCCGCCGACCTCGGCTACGGCGACCCCCGCGGCACCCCCCGGCTGCGCACCGCCGTCGCCGACTGGCTCGCCCGCAACCGGGGCATCCGCGCCGACCCCGACGAGGTGCTCGTCGTCGCCGGCACAGCCCAGTCGCTGACCCTGCTCGGCCGGGTGCTCACCGACCGCGGCATCACCGAGGTCGCCGTCGAGGACCCCGGCTCGCTCGGCGCCCGCCAGCACCTCGCCCACCTGCTCACCGCCACCCCGCCCGTCCCCGTCGACGCCGACGGCCTGCAGGTCGACGCGCTGCGCGCCACCGGCGCGCCCGCCGTCCTGCTCACCCCCGCCCACCAGTACCCGACCGGGGTGGTCCTCTCCGGCCCGCGCCGCCGCGAACTGACCGCCTGGGCCCAGGAGGGCGGCCTCGTCCTGGAGGACGACTACGACGCCGAGCACCGCTACGACCGCGCCCCGGTCCCGGCCCTGCGCGCCGTCCTGCCCGACCGGGTCTGCTACCTGGGCAGCGTCTCCAAACTCCTCGCCCCCGCCCTGCGCACCGGCTGGCTGCTCGCCCCGCCCCGGTACCGGGAGGCGCTGGTCGAGGCCAAGCGCTTCGCCGACCTCGGCAACGCCGTCCTGCCCCAACTGGTACTCGCCCGGCTGATGGAATCCGGCGACCTGGAACGGCAGTTGCGCCTGCTGCGCCGCCGCCACCGGCGCCGCCGGGACGCCATGATCCGGGCCATCGCCGAGCACCTGCCCGGCGCCACCGTGCACGGCGCGGCAGCCGGCCTGCACCTGATGCTCACCTTCCCGCCCGGCCTCGACTGCCCGGACACCGAACTCGCCGAAGCGGCCCTCGCCCACGGCGTCAAGGTCCAGCCGCTCTCCTGGCACTACCGGCTGCCGCACCCCCAGGGGCTCGTCCTCGGGTACGGGGCGGGCACGCCGGACCTCCTGGCGGAGGGCGTCGCCGTCCTCGGACGGCTGCTGCGGCGGGGGCGGTAGGCGGGCACGGTGGACCGGGGGCGATGGCCGGGGGCTGCGAGCGGGTGCCGGGCCGGGAAGGTCGCTGTTGGTCCGGTCGGGGGTGGCGGGCGGGGCTGCGGCGGCCTGTCGGCTGACGGTGCGGCAGGGCTGCGCGTCGGGCGGCGGGCCGGGTCGCGGATCCCGGTAGGGTGTGCCGACCCCGCGTCGCCGTACCGCCCCCGGAGACGTGCCGGGGTGACCGCCGCCGCCCGGGAGGGGCCCATGCCGTCGCCGTTTCCGCTGTTCACCAGGCCGGCGCCGTCCGCGCGGGCGGTGACCTCCCCCCGGCGCGCGGTGCGGTTCGCGGTGCTGGCCCTGCTGCTGGCGGCGGCGAGCCCCGTCCCCGGCGGACCGCTGCGGGCCGGCGAGGAGGCCCGGTCCGGCGTCCGGCCCGCGCAGCCCGTACGGTCCGGGCAGGCGGACGAGGCCGCGCCCGAGTCGAGCCGGCAGCTGGCCGGCCGGCGGATCGTCTACTCCTACCCCGGCCCGATGCCGCCGCCCGCGCTGCTGCGGGCGATCCGCGAGGGCCGGGTCGCCGGAGTCGTGCTGTTCGGCGAGAACGTCACCGGCCCGACCCAGCTGCGCATCGCGCTCGCCCATCTGCGCCAGGCGCAGCTGGAGAGCGGCGACCCCCGCCCGCTGCTGCTGATGACCGATCAGGAGGGCGGCAAGGTGAGGCGCCTGCCCGGCCAGCCGGAGATCTCCGCCCGCCGCACCGGGCAGGCGGCGGACGCGCCCGGGGCGGCCGTGCAGGCCGGGACGGCGGCCGGCCGGAACCTGGCCGAGGCGGGTCTGAACGTCAACCTGGCGCCGGTGCTGGACGTCTACGACCGGCCGGACAACTTCGCCGACCGCTTCGAACGCTCCTACGGCCAGGACCCGCTCCGGGTCGGGGAGTTGGGCGGCCTCTTCATCAGCGGCCAGCAGCGGCACCGGGTGGCGTCCACGGCCAAGCACTTCCCCGGCCTGGGCTCCGCCGCCCGCGACGAGAACACCGACGAACGGCCCGTCACCCTGCACGTGCCGCTGGCCGAGCTGCGCGAACGCGGTGAGGCCCCGTACGTGGCGGCGATCGCGGCCGGGGTGGAACTGGTGATGGCCTCGTGGGCCGTCTACCCGGCGCTCGACCCGGCCCTCCCGGCGGGCCTCTCGCCGGCGGTGATCGGCGGCGAACTGCGCGAGCGGCTGGGCTTTCGCGGGGTCACCGTCACCGACGCCCTGGAGGCCGGTGCACTCGCCCCGTACGGCGACACCGGTGCGCGGGCGCTGGCGTCCGCCGGGGCGGGGATGGACCTGCTGCTCTGCTCGGTCCGCGACGTCGAGCAGGGGGAGGAGGCCGCGGAGGCGCTCGCCGCCGCCCTGGACGACGGGCGGCTGGACCGGGCGGCGTTCACCGAGGCGGTCCGGCGGATCGACGGGCTGCGGTCGTCGCTGGCGGGGGCGGCCCCGGGCGGGGCCACGGCCGCGCCGTCCGTGGTGCCGGTGACGGGCCCGCGGGGCGGTCGGTAGCGCCGACGGGGTCGGTGGGGTCACCGGCCCGGCGGGGTCGGTGGCGTCGGCGGGTGGGCGTTCCCCGCTGCGGGCGGCGGGGGCGCGGGGGCGCTTCACCGTCCGTTCAACGGTCGGCCATCGGCGAGGGTGTGGGCCCGTTGGGGGATGGCGCGGATCTCGCCAATCGAAGGTCGATTTCCGGTCGCAGCGATGTTTCGAGCGGATGAAGTGGCCCCGGCATTCGAACTCATGGCAGGCTGAAGGCATGTCAGATGTGAAATTTCACATGGCATATCCCTGCTCCCCGTGTCGGACCCTTTGTCGGACGCATCACGAATGAGGACTCCCATGAACCGTCTCACCATGCTGGCGGCCGGCGTCGCCGGCGCGGCCACCCTGTTCGCCGCCCCGGTGGCCGCCTCGGCCGCCACGGTCGGCACCTCCACCACCACCGCCACCACCGTGACCTGTGGCAACTCCGGCCTGCAGTCCGGCCTGATGACCCGCGTCTGTGCCGAGGTCACCGGTGACGGTGTGCAGTTCTACGGCAACATCAGCCTGGCCGGCCCGCCGTCCCCCGGTGGCCCGATGCCGCAGCCGAAGCAGCTCCTGACCACCCTCTCCGCCGAGGTCGTCGGCGGTGCCTCGATCGGCACCTCCAACCAGAACGTGCTCTTCACCACCACCCCGGTGAAGGTCACCGGCGTCGGTGGCACCGTGCCCTGTGGCTCCACCGTGCGCGCGACCTTCAGTGTCGTCTCCTTCGGGTGGTACCCGGCGCCCGTGACGGTCGAGGTCCCGGTCACCTGCTGACCCGACACGGTCGGCCCGGGTTCGGGCTCGGGGGCGCACCTCCCCGGGCCCGACCCGGGCCTCGCCCGCCTCCGGAGGGCTCCGGCGACGCCGAGCAGATGATGAGTTGAACAATTCTTCAACTTCATGGAGGATGCTCCCCTCGCGGCCACTCGGCCGCCGTCGCGACGAGGAGAGGGCGACCGATGCCGGTCCCGCTGTACCAGGCCAAGGCGGAGTTCTTCCGCACCCTCGGCCACCCGGCCCGGATTCGGGTCCTGGAACTGCTCCAGGACGGACCCAGGCCGGTGCGGGAACTGCTCGCCGAGATCGAGATCGAGCCCTCCAGCCTCTCCCAGCAGCTCGCCGTCCTGCGGCGCACCCAGCTGGTGACCGCCACCCGGGAGGGCAACACGGTCGTCTACGCGCTCAGCACCCCCGACGTCGCCGAACTGCTGCGGGCCGCCCGCCGCATCCTCACCGAGCTGATCACCGACCGGGAGGGGCTGCTCGCCGCGCTGTCCTCGCCCGGGCCCGGGACGGTGCCGGTGCCGGTGCCGGTCGGGGTGGCGGCCGCGGCCGGGGCGGAGGAGCAGGGCGCATGAGCGACCGCAGCCCCGGTGCCGAGGGGACGGGCCGCAGCGCCGCCCACGACGACGAGCGGCGCCGCCGCAAGGCCATGCTCATCCGTGCGGGGATCTACATCTTCGCGACGCACCTCTTCGCCTTCTTCGTGATCCTCCTGTTCAGCCTCGGCGGGCGGGGCGGCCACTGACCCTCCGCGCGCTGACGGAGCGTCAGTTGACTTGGTAGCGGCTGGTGGTGCCGCACCAGGCCCGGACGCCCTCGACCAGTTGGCGCGTGCCGGCGAGGTACCAGTGCGCGGACGGGTGCCGACGCACCAGGCGGCGCCGGATCGCCCCGCTCTCCTCCTCCAGCCGCCGCACCCGGGACCGGACGGCGGCGATCGCCCGCTCCCGGCCGTACCCGTGGGCGTGCTGCAGCGCCAGCACGGTGTTGAACGGCAGCGCGGACTGCCGCTCCTCCCGCGCCAGCGAGTACAGGTCGTTGAGCAGTGTGGCCGCGTCCGCCGTGTGCGCGCGCAGCCGGTGCAGCTCCGGGTCCGCGTGCAGCCGGGCCGGTGCTTCGCTGCCGTGCACCCGCTCCAGTATGTTCAGGAACGGGTAGAGGCAGCTGGCGTGCCGGCGGAGCCGTACCGTCTCGGCCAGGTCGGGTGCGGTGCCGCGGGCGCGGTGCGCGGCCTCGGCGACGAAGGTGTCCAGACAGGACTGCCAGTCGCGGGAGGCCCGTCGGCGCCAGTCGGTGGACATCGGCCCGCACTGCCGCTGCCACAGCTCCTCCCAGGCGCCCAGCAGTCCAGCCGTCGGCGCGTCCGTCGGGGTGCCCGTCGGTTCGTGTGTCCGGACGGACGTCGGTCGGTCCGCCGGTTTGGTCGTCGGCCGGTCCGTCGGTTCGGCCCCCGGTCCGTCGGCCTGCCGGGCCGGCGCGTTCGGCCGCAGCACCGCGAGCAGCGGGTCGACGACCGCGCGGGCTTCGGCGAGATCGCGGCCCGCCGGACCGTCGAAGCGGTCGTCGAGGATGGTGAACCAGCCCAACAGGTCGACCAGCAGGTCGAGTTCGTCGCCGTGTGCGGTCGGGAACGAGCCGCGGATCAGCTCGGGCAGTGCCTCGGACTGGTAGCGGGCGAGTTCGGCCGGCGCCGTGAGCAGGCCGTGGCCCAGCACCCAGGACGCATGGCGGTCGGGCCCGTCGGCCGGTCGGCGCTGCGCGCTGCGCGCCGCATCGGCCGGGGCGGCGGGCTCGAGCGGGGGGCGGTCGGCGGTGCGCGGGGCGAGCCGGACCCGCAGGCCCTGGGCCTGCACCGTCGTCCAGACCACCTCGCGGGCGGCCGCGCCCGGTACCGCCACCGGTCGCCAGTGGCGCAGGATCGCCGCGGCGGCGACGGTCAGTTCGGCCCAGGCGAAGGCCTCGCCGATGCACTTGTGCTTGCCCGCGCCGAACGGCAGGAAGGCGTGCCGTGCCGGACTCCCCGACGCGTGCCCGCTGCCGGTGGGGCCGAAGCGCTCCGGGTCGAAGCGCAGCGGGTCGGGGTGCAGGGCCGGATCGCGGTGCAGGGCGGTGAGGCTGTAGAGCAGTTCGGTGCCCGCCGGGACGAGGTACGGGCCGAGCCGCACCTCGCGGCTCGCGGTCCGCATCAGGAAGGCGTTCGGCGCGTGCAGCCGCACCACCTCCTGGGTGACGCTCCTGGTGTAGGTAAGCCGGGCGAGCGCCTCGGGTGTGGGGACGGTGCCCGCGGGGAGGTGCTCGTCGAGTTCGGCCAGGACGCGCGCCTCGATCCGCGGGTGGCGCAGCAGTTCGTCGATCAGCCAGGTGAGCGTGGTGGACACCGTCTCGGTGCCCGCGCCGAACATGGTGATCGCCTCGGACCGCACGTCCGCCTCGGTCAGCGGCCGGCCGGTGGCCGGGTCGACGGCGGCGCGGAGCAGTTCGGGAAGGGTGGGGCGGTCGCTGCGGTCGCTGCGGTCACTGCGGTCGCCGGTGCCGGGCGCCGACGGGTCCGCGACGGGTGCGGGTCGGCCCACAGCCTGGTCGACCACCCGGTTGAGCACGCGCACGGCCGCGCCGAAGCGGCGGTTGACGGCCAGCGGCAGCCGGGCGAGCGCGGGGTGCGGGTAGAGCGACTGGACGATCTGTCCCTTCACCAGGTCGGGCAGCGCCCGGTGGAAGGCGAGCGTGGATGCCTCGCTCAGCCGGGCGTCGAACAGGGCCCGGGTGACGATCTCCAGCGCGAGGTGGTTCATCTCCTTGGCGACGTCCAGCACTTGGCCGGGGCGCCAGCGGGAGATCCGCTCCTCGGTGGCCCGGTGCATGGCGGCGAGGTAGTCGGCCATCCGGTCGGCGCCGAACGCCGGCTGGACGGTCCGGCGGCGGTCCCGGTGGGCCCGGCCCTCGGACATCAGCAGTCCGTCGCCGAAGGCCGTCCGCAGGGTGTCCTGGACGGCGCCGCGCGGGCAGTCGTGGGCGAGTGCGACCAGCAGGGTGTGCACCAGGGCGGCGTCCGTCACCACGCAGACGGTGCGCGGGCCGAGCCGGATGCGGACCACTCCGCCGTACCGGGCGAGCGAGCCGAGGAAGCCGAGCGGGTCGCGCAGCAGCGCGGCTGCGTGCCCGAGACCGGGGAGCGCGCCGGGTGCGGACGGCGGGAGCAGCGGCGGTGCGGGCCGCGGGGGTGCGGCGGGGGCGGGCCGGTCGACCGCCGGGCCGGTGGGACGGCCCGGTCGGGCGGCGGTCCCGGTGGACGGTTCGGCGGGCTGACCGGAGGCTCGTTGGGCGGTCCGCCGCCGACCGGACCGGCGTCTGCCCGCCGCGGGCCCGTTCGTGGTCCGCACCGCCGCTGACGTGCTCACTGCGGACGGCGTGCTCGGTGGAGCGCTCGACCGTTGCGCAGCATTCGTCAGGATCATGACGTCACCCCTCACCTCGGGAACCCCCGACAGACGGAACCCCCGCGCACGCCAATGACTGGGAGGGCGCACGTCATGGAGAACGCGCCGGTCTGAGGACCGTTGCGCCGGGCGGGAACGGATCACCCCAATGGTGGACACCTCGCGGGACGGGGGAGGAGGGGCGATCGGGACGCCAGGCAGGGCCTTTCGGCCCTCGGCCGCGGGCCCTGTGCCGGTCCAGCATGGTCCCCGGAGCAAGGAGGACCCCTGATGACCCGTCTGCGCCACCGGCCGCCCGCTGCGGACGTCCGGATCGACGTCCGCGTCGAGATCCACGGCGAACTGCCCCGTGCCGACGCCGAGTACGCCCGCGTGCAGGCGCTCGCCCTGCTGGGGCATCCCGGCGCCGGCACCCACCGGTCGGCCCGGTTGCGGCTCACCCGGACCCGCAACCGGGCGGTCGGCCGACCCGTCATCGCCCAGGCCGGGCTGGAACAGGACGGCGTCGGACCGGTGCGCGTCCAACTGTCCGCCGTGACCGCGCGGGAAGCCGTGGACCTCGCGCTCGGCACCCTCCTCGGCCGGGCGGCCCGGCTGCGCGAGTACGGCGATATCGGGCTCGCCGCGGCGTACGAGAGCGCGTACCGGCCGCAGTTCGCGCCCCGCCCGCTCGCGGAGCGCCGGCTCGTGCGGCGCAAGTCGGTCACCCTCGCCCGCCGGACCCCCGAGGGCGCGGTCCGGGAGATGCTGGCGCTGGACCACCAGTTCCACCTGTTCGCGGACGCGGCCACCGGGGAGGACTGCCTGGTCCACCGCGAACCCGGCGACGGCGGCTTCCGACTCGTCCGGGCGAACTCGGCCGTCCACGCGGGCAGCGCCGTGCCGCCGGTCCTCGCCGGCCCGTACCCCGCGCCCCGGCTGAGCCCCGAGGAGGCGGCCCGGCGGCTCTGGCTCACCTGCTGGCCGTTCGTCTTCCACATCGGCCCGGCGGACGGCCGGGGCCGGGTCCTCTACCGCCGCTACGACGGGCACTACGCCCTGCTCGCGCCCGCCACCGCCGGGCCTGCCACCGGCTGAACCGGCCCGCGGCGACCGGCCCGCAGGGGCGGCACGCCGACCCGGGCCCGCCCCGGCAGACGACGGACGTCCACCGACGGGCCCCAGGAACCCACCACCGGAACGGGAGCACATGGACTGCGACGAGGTCTTGCTGACCGTCCGCGTCGCCGCCGCCGAGCGGGCGCTGCTGCGC